>JAAHGR010000198.1 GCA_010672425.1 Symploca sp. SIO2E6 | reverse complement strand
GGTCTTTTTCTTGACGATATCGCTGTTCCAAGATGTCACAACTCAGATGGGGGCTTAGGGTCAAGCGTTTGGGCATCAAACTTACCAGGCTCTATCTATACAGTAAGTATATACCCGGATTTGATATGACAAACAACAAACAACAAACAACAAATGACCAATGACAAACAACCAACAACAAACAACAAACAACCTCTACTTAAGTCCAACTAAGTTATTACTTAACTCCCACATGCGATCGCCTTTTTCCTCATCTCGAGCCTGGGGAGAGACTTGTTGCACAAAGGATTTGCCATTTTTCTTCTGGCGATTTCCCCAACTCCAATAAGCACCAGATTGACGGTATTCAGGATCGGCAACTACTGCTGCTACCCTCTCACCAGCTAACTCCTGAGATACGTATCCCCCTGTAATATTCTTCTGGAACCAGGGGAAGATTTTTTGGAAGAGAGGATAGTGGTTGCGGAATAGTGGTGTGTCGGCAACACAACCTGGATAGAGAGAACTAAAAGTGATGCCTGTTGACTGATGATAGCGCCGATGCAATTCTCGCATGGTCAACACATTACAAACCTTGCTGTCTTTGTAAGCTTTGATTGGTTCAAATTTCTTACCGTTAATCATCGAAATTGGCTCTTGAAACCCTTCGGCAAAGCCTTGCAAATTCCCCAAATCGGGACGTGGTGGAATTTTGCCTCCCAACTCGTCGGGATTGTGGGTAACAGTTCCCAAAATCACTAATCTCCGATCCTCCGCAGTTGACTGCTGCAGATCCTCAAGCATGAGGTTACACAACAGGAAATGACTGAGGTGATTGGTGGTAACAGTCAACTCGTAACCTTCTATACTTCGCAACGGCTCTTTTAACAGAGGCAGATAGATAGCAGCATTACATACTAAAGCATCCAAAGACATGCGACTTTCCCTAAAAGTTTGCACAAAAAGCCGCACACCTCCTAGGGAAGCTAAATCGAGAGGCATAATAGTGTAACTATCCTGAGGAATTCCCACCGATTGAGCTGCACTTCCTGCTTTCGGGAGATTTCGACAAGCCATTACTACATGCCATCCCCTATCAGCCAAAGCTTTCGCTGCGTACAAACCTACCCCGGAAGAGGCACCCGTGATTACGACTGTTGACTTGTGATTTTGTCCCATCTTGTTACAACTTTATTAATCGCCTTTCATGGTATCTGATGATCTTACAACGCGATCGATATCTTCGTAGGGGCGGGTTTAGCGTAACCCTTATCGCATTTGACGATAACTTTTGGACAAAACCCGCCCTCGCGATAACCTAGGGGTTGGTTACATTAACCTGAAGGATACTGACAGGGCGGGAAATGAGCCCAATATTTGGGTAAAATGTCCCAGATTGCGGTTAGTTACGTTAACCCGAAGGATATCGACAGGGCGGGTTTTGTGCCTAATATTCGGGTCAAATAGTCTAGATTGTCCCATTACCCGCCCCTACGAGTGTTTTACGTGTGCTAGATGTGTAATGGGATTCGTGATGGGGATGCGATCGCATCCCTTCCAAGATAAAATTAGGAACAAATTCGGTATCTTCGTAGGGGCGGGTTTAGCGCAACCCTTATCGCATTTAACGATAACTTTTGGACAAAACCCGCCCTCGCGATAACCTAGGGGTTGGTTACATTAATCCGAAGGATATCGACAGGGCGGGTTTTGTGCCTAATATTCGGGTCAAATAGTCTAGATTGTCCCATTACCCGCCCCTACGAGTGTTTTACGTGTGCTAGATGTGTAATGGGATTCGTGATGGGGATGTGATCGCATCCCTGCCAAGATAAAATTAGGAACAAATTCGGTATCTTCGTAGGGGCGGGTTTAGCGCAATCCTTATCGCATTTAACGATAACTTTTGGACAAAACCCGCCCTAGCGATAACCTAGGGGTTGGTTACATTAACCCGAAGAAAGTAGGTTGGGTGGAGCTTTGGCGAAACCCAACAGTATAATGTTAATGTTGGGTTTCGCTTTTGGTGATGTGGGAAAGATTTTGGTCAAAGATTGGACAACACTTCACCCAACCGACATTACTTGTTCGCTTAGGTGTTATTTTAGGGAGCAAAATTGTTATTTTAGGGAGCAAAATTGTTATTTTAGGGAGCAAAATTGTTATTTTAGGGAGCAAAATTGTTATTTTAGGGAGCAAAATTGTTATTTTAGGGAGCAAAATTGTTATTTTAGGGAGCAAAATTGTTATTTTAGGGAGCAAGATGCTCCCACTACAAAAATTCTCTACAACCCATAGGATGCGATCGCATCCCTGCCAAGATAAAATTAGGAACAAATTCGATATCTTCGTAGGGGCGGGTTTAGCGCAACCCTTATCGCATTTAAGGATAACTTTTGGACAAAACCCGCCCTCGCGATAACCTAGCGGTTGGTTACATTAATCCGAAGGATGGGGAAATAGGGAAATGAGTTAGAGCAAACCCTCATTACCCTATCTCCCCACTGACTTGAAAGAGACACGGGGACGCGGAGAGATGGATTTTCATGCATGGTGGTGAAAAAATTTTTTCATAGGGACTGCCTTAGGTGCGATTAGCGGAAGCTGGTATCGGAGGCGATCGCTTCAGTTAGAATTCACCTAGAAATAGATAGTATCGTCCCTGTCATTCCATAAAGGCATACCATCCTCAATTTCTGTTTCTGTTATTATCCTTTGACACAGTGTTATACCAAATCCGCTTTTCAAGGTACAATATCACAATTGGCCTAAACCTTTGATATAGGCGGATTTGGTCGATATGGGTAATCAGCTTATGTAAACCGGATTTGGTATTAAGGGCGCAAGCATTAAGGGCGCAAGCATTAAGGGCGCAAGCATTAAGGGCGCAAGCATTAAGGGCGCAAGCATTGCGCCCCTACCTTTTGGTGAAGATCTTGATACATCAGATGTTCCAACATTATCAGAAGAGTTTTTTGCTAAGGCGCAATTGCGAATGCCTAAGTCGGCAGTAACGACAACAGTCCAAGTCTCTCCAAAAACTTTTGCCTGGTTTCAGGCACAGGGAGAAACGGCTCAACAGCAAATGTCTGTAGCTTTAAGGATTTATGCAGAGGCACACAAAATCTATCCAGCATCTGGAATAAAACCGGCATCACAGACGGCGGATTAGAGGTCTAATTTTGCCTGTTGTGGAGAAAGAGAGTGATTCTTTGAACACTTATATCATGTCGGGTTGAATACTTACACCTTGGTGGAAACAAGGCAGGAGGCTCCGAGGGAAGAAAGAAGGTTGCAAGGTATTCGGGAATTATAATTAATTATCCGGACTTGATATTACAACCAATCCGATGTGAGCAAAAGTTTTGTATCTACTCCTCATATCCAACCATGTAGGGGCGGGTTCGCTCAATATCTTCCTCTTCAACAATAACCTAACCAAACCCGCCACGGCGTCTGGTGAGTTCATCTTGGGTTAAACCGGGGCGGGTTTATCTCATTAGCTGGTCGATGTGCTAGATAGCTGGTGAACCCGCCCCTACGGTATTTTATAAATTTATTTCTATATTAAATCTCTAGTTACTTGTTGTAAATGGTATTAGGTGTTAGGTGAGGTTTTAGGTTTTAGGGATTTTCCAACGAAAGTGCAAGGCTTTTGAGCAAAAAAATACCAAAACCTTGAACTAGTTTGGCTTGTAAAAGAATTGAAAGCCTTGTCTGGCATGGCTTACACACTTATGCAGCAGACCTTGATTTATATGAGCACTCCTTCTCCATTATTCGTAATATTAGCAAAAAGTAGTCGCGAACGCAACAATTAGGTGTTGATATAACATCATATGTCAGACGCGAGCAAGATGCTCGCACTACTCCAAACCTTGCCTACTAATGATTCGCCATATTTTCCAGAGCATCTGGTTTATCATGGGTTGCCAACCGATCAAGAAGGGTAGCGCTAGCATCATTCAAACCGATCAGCTCAACTTTGACACCCCGTTTACGGAAGCGCAACACAATCTTATCTACTGCATCTACTGCTGATTGATCCCAAAGGTGAGCATGGGTAAGATTAATGGTAACCTTTGCCAACTCTTCCCGAAAGTCAAAAGCATTGAGGAAGTTTTCCACGGATACGAAGAAGATGTGACCATTGATGCTGTAGATACGTTCGATGCCATCCTCTTTTAATAAAGAATCTACAAAAACTAGAGCAGCAATCTTTCGACTGAAGAAGATAGTGCTTAGTGCTACCCCAACAATCACCCCAATTGCTAAATTGTGAGTGAGTATGGTAATTATGACAGTGGTGATCATCACCGCTGTCTCACTTTTGGGAATATAACGAATATTACGGAGCGAGTTCCAGCTAAAGGTGCTAATCGAGACCATAATCATCACTGCAACCAAAGCTGCCATGGGAATGCGAGCTACCCAGTCTCCCAAAATTAGCATACAGGATAACAGAAGTATTCCCGCACTCAAGCTTGAGAGTCTGGTGCGTCCACCGGAACGAATATTGATCACCGATTGACCAATCATGGCACATCCAGCCATGCCACCAAAACATCCGGTGACAATATTGGCAATCCCTTGTCCCAAGGATTCCTGGTTTTTATTGCTAGAGGTGTCTGTTAAGTCATCAATCACATTAGCTGTAAGGAAGGATTCTAGTAACCCCACTAAAGATAGAGCTAAAGCATAGGGCAGAATAATTTCCAGAGTCTCGAAATTGAGTGGTACGATAGGTAAGGCAAAAGTGGGCAGAGTTGTGGGAAGTGTTCCCATGTCCCCAACGGTAGGAATATTCCATCCTGCTGCGATCGCTACCCCAGTCAGTACTACAATTGCTACTAAAGGAGAAGGCACTGCTTTCGTCAACCGTGGCAAACCGTAAATAATCCCTAACCCGGCTACCACCATCAGATACACTAGCCACGATACTCCTTCCAACTGAGGAAGTTGGGCATCAAAGATTAAAATTGCCAGGGCATTAACAAAACCGATCATTACCGCACGAGGCACAAAGCGCATCTGATTTCCTAGCTTCACCCAACCCCAGATAATTTGTAGGATGCCAGTTAGGATAGTGGTAGCAAACAGATAGTTCAGACCGTGTTCCTTAACCAAAGGTGTCAACAGCAGTGCCATCGCGCCGGTTGCTGCGGAGATCATGCCGGGACGTCCCCCCAGAATAGCAGTAATAATCGCAATACAAAAGGAAGCGTAAAGCCCTACCTTCGGGTCAACCCCAGCAATAATCGAAAAAGCGATCGCTTCAGGAATCAAGGCTAATGCCACTACAGCACCTGCCAACAAATCGTTGCGAACATTGGACAACCAGGCTCGCTTACTCAAAATATCATTCATGCTCTGTTAATTATTGCATTTTGTGAACGCTTACAGCACCAGCTTCCCTGAGTATACTGTGGACAAAGGCGCGATCTATCTCTAAGAGACCTGTTTCCAGCACTTTCGTCTCATAAATTCCTTTCCTATTTCAACTATCAGCGCTATGGTGGTAATCGAGAATAGGTATAGATGGCACAGTTTCCGCTACTATTACAAGACTTTTTTGCCTGGTATTAGGTTAGTAGACTTCCCTCTGGATTCCAATCTCTACAAGATTATTCCATCAGCTCGAGAGGATATTGAATGAGCAAAGTGATCGTAGGTGAAGATGAACTATTAGAATCCGCTTTACGTCGATTTAAGCGAAAAGTCTCTGGGGCTGGCATCTTTTCTGATATGAAGAAGCATCGCCATTTTGAAACGCCAGCGCAAAAACGCAAGCGGAAAGAAATTGCTCGACATCGGGAACGTCGTAGGCTTCGTAACCGTAGAAGAAGAAATGACTAGTGCTTTGGAGGCAGGAGGCAGAAGGCAGGAGGCAGGAGGCAGGAGGCAGGAGACAAGGAGGCAGGAGGCAGAAGGCAGGAGACAAGGAGGATTTTAAGGGACTTCCCCAAAATAAAATATCCCATCAATGAGAATAATAATCATTCAAGGGAAATTAGGAAGGGGCAACCAACGGTTGCCCCTTCCTCTATTTAGCCCCTAATACCAAATCCGGCATAGATACCCCGGTTATGTCCCACCCAGTAGAGACGTTGCAGGCAACGTCTCTACTAGGTTTCGCGGTTTTATCAAAACGGGGGTAGTTAATCTGAATTTGTATAACACCTAACCTAGCCAGGGATAAAGCTCATTATGGTTCAAATGTAAATATCATTTTGAGCTTTTTTTCCTACCAATGTTCCTTGTATGGTGGCTTTTGGGTGCTTCAACCACAAGATAACGATGCTTCCCGCCACACCCTTTTAAACCTAATTCAACGTGCATTAACCAACCTGTAAACATTACTAGGGAGATGTTATGACTTATCTGGAAAGGCTCAGTCCGTGGTGCATTATCAAATTGCTGCCCAATATGCAGCGGCTTACCGTTGCTCGTTTTCGTCGTCGGGGTGATGCGGAAGCTCATTTGCGTATCCTCCGCCGACTAATTCCCCATGCCAACTTCACGATTATTTATGATCCAGTGGTGATTCCACCAACTCTGCCTGTGGATAATACAGTGAATGAAATCGATAAGTAGTCGAATTCGGTGTTCTAGCTAACTGGGGACTAAGGTAGAGATATGCCTGCCTTGATGATGTCCGTAGGCACATCTCTACTACCAAAATCAGTCATCTCTGGAAACCTACTCATGAAACTCTTTGGAAATTCACTACTAATTTCTCTAGGCATCCTACTCTCAGATGGAGCTTCAATTGTCTTAGCTGAAGCAGCATCCCAGGAAACAATGGTGATGCCAGCAACTATCCAGGAGTCTCCGACATTCGAGTTTACTCAAGCAGATAATGATCAAGTAGAGGAAACAACAGAAACTAATCAGCCACCCACTTCTGAAGCTGAGGATTCGGCAGAACCACCAGAATTAACTCCAGCAGAAATTACGCGGCAGCAGAAGCTCATCGAAGCGGATAGACTCTATCTTAGGGGACAGATTAGTGCTGCCGAACAGCTGTATCGTGAAGCTAAAAACCCTTTTGAGGTAGAACTCCTAACAGAGGATAAGCCAGAGCCATTTGATGATCCAACTAAACTCTCCCCTGTGGGAGCAGTATATTGGCGTGAGTTTCAGGGGGGTCAAAAACGGCAACTGGAAACAGCTATTCTGGTGCCACTTCAATTTTTAGTAGAGCAGGAACCAGCATTTATTCCTGGTCATTTGCACTATGCCCAGGCACTCAAGGATTATGAACAGGAAGAAGCAGCTTTAGGAGTTTTAGAACGAGCCTCCAGTCTTTATCCTAATCATTCAGAATTACTGAAGGCGAAAATCGCGGCTCAAGTAGAAGCACAGCAGTGGTTGGAAGCATCTCTGGCAGCTCGTCAATTTGCCTTGTTCAATCTCAATCATCCCCAGTCTGAGGAGTTTGCCACCTTAGCGGATGAGTATCTAGAACAACATCAGTCGCAACTACGCAGTGAACTCAGGGGGAATGCCATCACCAATGGGATTTTGGGGGTAGTGGGTTTTGTCCTGACTGGTAATATTGGCGGTCCGTTTTCTGCTATTCAGACCACAAGATTGATGTTGATGGGAGAATCAGCCGTCGGGAAGCAGATTGCCGATGAAGCCAAGGAGCAATTGCCAATGCTAGAAGATGAGGAGGTGTTGGCATATCTACAGGAGGTAGGCAACAAACTAGCACTTGTGGCAGGTAGGGACGAGTTTGAATACGAGTTTTATGTGGTGATGGATGACCGACTCAATGCCTTTGCTTTACCAGGAGGAAAGATCTTTGTCAATGCTGGTGCGATTTTGAAAACCAATTCGGAGGCAGAGTTAGCTGGTTTACTTGCCCATGAATTAGCCCATGCTGTATTATCTCACGGTTTTCAGCTAGTTATGAGGGGCAACTTAATTGCCAATATTGGTCAATACATACCCTATGGAGGCACTGCCACTAATCTGATTGTTCTTGACTACAGCCGTGATATGGAACGTCAAGCAGATGCGATCGGCAGTAGAATTCTGGCTTCGAGTGGCTATGCAGCCGATGGACTGCACAACCTGATGATGACCCTTGCTCAGCAAGAACAAGAAAGTTCAGGTCCAGTGTTTGCTTGGCTCTCAACCCATCCAGACACAAATGAACGCCTTGGCAATTTGGAAACTATCATTGAGCGCAATGGCTACAATCGCTATACCTATGAGGGGGTAGAACGACACCTTGCGATCCAGGAACGAGTAGCCCAGCTGTTGGATGAATACGAACAAAGCCAGGAAGAAGAAGAAAATTAATACGGGAGAGCTTGCACAATATAAAAGGTATTAGGTAATGGGATTAATGCAAGAGAAACAGACTTTTATCAGCAAACCGCCTAATTCTGATGCGGAAGAAGGAGGTACATTAAAATTTCTAGAAATACAAGGAGTAGGACCGGCTAATCAATTAGCCTTTCAGCCAGGAAATCGACTTAGCCTAATAACAGGTGACAACGGACTCGGAAAAACATTTTTATTAGATTGTGCTTGGTGGGCTTTAACTGGCAAGTGGGCTGGATTACAAGCTTACCCTCTGTCCCATTACCTATTCTTAAACACTAAACAATTAACCAATCATGACTACTACCAAAACTATCACCAAACCTTTCACTCTACCTACTTCAGGTCCTGACCATACTCAATTACCAGAATCAGATGGAACATTTGTGTTCGCGGAGCGTGCCGAAGGCAAAAATTTTGCTGAGTTTCAACAGAGCCAACGGAATGCTGTTTTTCGCTTACGGGATCTGGGATTAACAATTGAGCAAATAGCCGAAGTTCAGAGCTTATCTGTGGAACAAGTAATGCAGATTTTAGAGGATTGCTCCCAACTAGAATGAAAAGCTTCACTGCTGATTTGGTAAATATTGTTGATGCTCTTTCCATCAAGTAACTTGCAATAATTGGTATAACAAATAACAATTAACCAATCATGACTACTACCAAAACTATCACCAAACCTTTTACTCTACCTACCTCAGGTCCTGACCATACCCAATTACCAGAATCAGATGGAACTTTTGTGTTCGCGGAGCGTGCCGAAGGCAAAAACTTTGCTGAACATCCCCAAAGTATTCTTCTTACCGATTCTCTTGAACCGGTTCTGAACAGAATTCATCCTGATGGACAATATGCTATTGGTCAAGATTGTGGCATCTATTGGCGCATTACTAAACCTGCACACAAAGGAGCCGAAGCTCCCGACTGGTTTTATGTACCGGGAGTTCCCCCTAATCTTGATGGTAAAACACGTCGCTCTTATGTGATCTGGAAAGAAATGATACCTCCACTAATTGCTCTGGAATTTGCTAGTGGAGATGGTTCAGAAGAAAGAGACTCAACACCATTATCTAACACTAAGGAAGGAGAAGTAACCGAACCAGGAAAATACTGGGTCTATGAGAAAATCATGGGCATCACCTATTACGGAATCTACGTCATTGAAACAGGAAACTTGGAAGTATATAAACTCCTAGGAGGTTCCTATCGAAAAATGAAGCCTAATCAAAGAGGTCATTATCCCATAGAAGAATTGGAAGTAGAGTTGGGACTATGGCAAGGATGCTATCTGAGCGATGCTCCACAACAATGGTTAAGGTGGTGGGATCATAAGGGAAAACTTTTGCTCATTGGTAAGGAACGAGAAAAAGTAGCTGAGGCACGAGAACAAAGAGAAGCTCAGGCTAGAATTAAAGCTGAACAGGACAAACAGCAAGCTGAACAGGAACGACAACAAGCTGAGGCACGAGAACAAAGAGAAGCTCAGGCTAGAATTAAAGCTGAACAGGACAAACAGCAAGCTGAACAGGAACGACAACAAGCTGAGGCAAAAATTGCTGAGTTTCAACAGAGCCAACGGAATGCTATTGTCCGCTTACGGGACATGGGATTAACAATTGAGCAAATAGCCGAAGTTCAGAGCTTGTCTGTAGAACAAGTAATGCAGATTTTAGAGACCTAAACACCTAACACTTAACGATGAATAAGTTTCTCGAAATTCTTAAATATGCTCTACCTTTTGCGTTGATATTATCTGGTTTTAGCTTGGGATTGCTGTTTGAGAGACGAGGCTTCAATTTACTGAAAAAAATTGGTAAAAAAACTGGATGGGAAGGCTATAGCATCATTATTAGAGCTTTGCGAGGTATGGTCTTACTTTGGTTTGTCGTTGCCGGAGTTTTTGCTGCAACCCTCAGCTTTCCCATCAATACTTCACTTCTAGAAGTTATTCAGAAAGCTCTTCTGGCTGTGGTTTTGGCTTCAGTCACTCTCGTTGTGTCCAAACTTGCTGTTAGTTTTATCGAACTCTACAGTAACCGAGGTGAAGAAGGTTCTCCTTTAACTTCCTTATTTGAAATTTTTACCAGACTGATTATCTTTAGTCTGGGTTTATTAATTATTATTCAGTCTCTGGGTATTGCTATTACACCGCTGTTGACTGCTTTGGGGATTGGTGGTGTTTCCATTGGTTTAGCACTACAGAATACTTTATCTAATCTTTTTTCAGGACTTAACATTCTGACATCGAAAAAAGTTAGGGTTGGCGACTATATCAAATTAGATACTGGGGAAGAAGGTTATGTAACTGATATAGCTTGGCGACAGACAATAATTAAAGAATATAACGAAAATTTGATTGTTATTCCCAATTCTCAACTCATCTCTTCCAACTTCACCAACTATGCACTACCAACTAAAGAACAATTAATCACTATTGAGTTAGGTGTTAGTTATGACAGCGATTTGGAACAAGTCGAAATGATAACTCTTGCAGTCGCTAAAGAGGTCATGCAGGAAGTAGAGGGAGGAGTTGCCAATTTTGAACCTTTTCTGCGATTTCATCAATTTGATTATTTTAGCATTAATCTAACGGTTTATCTACGAGTCAAGGAGTTTATCGATCATTTAGTAGTTAGGCATGAATTTATTAAAAGGTTGCGGCGGCGGTATCAACTAGAAGGAATTGAACTGCCATTCCCGATTAAAGTTACTTATGTTCCTAAAAAATGGGGAATTGGGAATTGGGAATAGGGAATGGGGAATAAGGCAGGAGGCAGGAGGCAGGAGGCAGAAGGCAGAAGACTCAGAGGGAAGAAAGAAAGTTGCTAGGTCGAAGGGAATTATAATTGTTTATCCTTTCCTTAATACAGCGGTTCCCGCTGCAATGAGGTACACCTGAATCAGTTGTCAAGATTGGATAGATTTCTTCCTAGTCGTTTTTACTGTACCTCGTAACAGCGGTAAGTGCTGTATAATTTACTTGCGCCTGATTAACATATCTGCCTTCGCAAATTCTGGTTCACCACCTCCAATTTCTTGAGACAGTTGTTGCCGTAACTCCCTGGCTTTGTCTAAATCTCCAGCGTCAATTAAGCGGAATAGTGCT
>JAAHGR010000197.1 GCA_010672425.1 Symploca sp. SIO2E6 | reverse complement strand
TCCACGATCAATCTCATTCCACCTACCACCTAAAACCTACCACCTTTAGTGATGAAGCTTGAGAGAATAGTCTATATGCGCAAACCTATTCCATTATCAATAATATTAGCAAAGAACAGTCGCGATTGCAATACCCTATTCCCTGCTCCCTGGTTTCTTGAAAGATAATATACGGTAGAGGCGGGTTTCGTTACCTCAACCCAACCTACAAGCTCAGCGAGCATACTAAACTAATGTAAATTGACTGCCATTCATTCCTGCGCTATATCCGTATAATTATCGTAGCAAAGTCCGGCTTGCTGTGGGAATCAAAGCGTAGCAACGTCCGGCTTCCCGTGGGAATCAAAGCGTAGCATCCTCCTACTTGGAAGAACGGGGCGATCGCGGAAGGATGTTGCCCCTTTATATTTTTTTTAGACAAAACAATTATTTTGACGAACTAAATGACATCATTAATAACCAAAAACAGTCAATTATCCCCTGACACCGATAGTAGTTCTCAACCCCTTGCCAAAGATTATTATCTAACTCGTGAATCAGTAGCAATAGAGAGAGAAAGACTGTGGTCTAAAGTCTGGCTCATCGGTCCGCGTCTTGAATTACTCAAAAAAGCCCATGATTATGTAGTTGAAGAGTTTGCCGGTGAATCTTTTATTTTTATACGGGGACGGGATAACCTGGTGCGAGGATTTTATAATGTCTGTCCCCATCGAGGCTCAAGAATAATCTTCAATGAGGAATGTCGAGGCAAAAAAGCATCCCTAGTTTGTCCTTACCATCACTGGCAATGGGATTCGGGTGGTA
The DNA here is from genome assembly GCA_010672425.1 of Symploca sp. SIO2E6. Classification (GTDB taxonomy): domain Bacteria; phylum Cyanobacteriota; class Cyanobacteriia; order Cyanobacteriales; family Coleofasciculaceae; genus Caldora. The sequence continues at coordinate 10,642 of JAAHGR010000197.1, read as the reverse complement.
ACCTACAAAATATCCCCAAACTCGAATGTTTTCCCCAGCTAACTGGTACAGATGTAGAAAATGATTTACGATTAAAAGAGGTCAAAGTAGATACTTGGGGCGGCTGGGTTTGGTATTCGATGGACTCAACCATTGAACCGTTAAATGATTATCTTGCACCAATTCTTGACATTGCCAATCTCTATGAAACTGAGCGCCAAATTACAATTGATTACACCACCATCGAAGTCGAGTGTAATTGGAAAGTATCCTTCGAGAATTTTCTAGAGATTTATCACGTTGACCCATTGCATCCACAATTGCAAGAATGGATGGATACTCGTTGCGTATTCAGGGCAAGACTAGGGCGTCACGCTCATCTGATTATCGATAATGGATTTCCCTCATCGAACAGCCAAAACATTGGCAATGGGATCAAAGAATTTTTAGCCATCAACAATATTGATCCTGAATCTTACACTGGCTCAACCCAAAATGTGCGTACATTTGTACAGAAAGCCAAACGGTCACAGCAAAATGAAGTAGTTGAACCTTATAAAAATTTGACCGATAGCCAACTCACTGAAACTAATGTATTTTCGATTTTTCCCAATATAGTCTGCGGTTTAATGGCGGAGAGTACCTTAATCTATCGCAATCGACCCCATCCCACGGATCCTGGTCGCATGTATCTTGATATTACCAGGATGTGTCACTTTGATCCAGCAACAGAAGAGATGCCCCAAACTAGTTTTAAAACCTTTAAATATCAAGACGATCCTAATTTAACCCATCTCTTTGAAGGGCAGATACCCGCGCCAGTGATTAAACTCCAATTGTCTCAGGATTTACAAGTATTTGCGAGTACCCAACAAGGACTCAACTCGCGAGCATTTGAGCGCTTTATCCTAGGAGAAGAAGAAAATATGGTGGAACATTTACATCGAGAATTATCTAAATATATCCATAGCGCCTAACGGTGAATTCAAAGTTCTTGCATTCAAAGTTCTTGCATTCAAAATTTATTATTCCCTACTCCCTACTCTCTTGTTTCTTAAGAGACAACATACGGTAGGGGCTCCCTTCAGCAACCATCTTTCGGTTAGACCAAGCCAATTACGTAAACCCGCCCCGGTAGGATGATAAGTGTATCATCAGCCGGGGCGGGCGCAAGTTAAATTATCGTTGAATAGCCTGCATTTTGAGCGAACTCGCCCCTACACATTTACTTTCTTTTCTTCGACATAAGTTGCTTTGGAGCCTTGTTTCTTAAAAGATAACATACGGTAGGGGCTCCCTTCACCAACTATCTTTCGGTTAGACCAAGCCAATTACGTAAACCCGCCCCTACACATTTACTTTCTTTTCTTCTACAAGCGATCGCGTATTTGAGAGTAACCTATTGAATGTAAAAATTGATTTCTTTGGTAAAAATCTATACAGAAAGACCTAAAGTAGCTGCGATATGAGCGGAGGCTTTAAGTATGACCGCTGGTCTTGTTGCCAGGGCACTCACTCTTGATTATTCTACGATAAGATGTTAATCTAACTATATAAAAGCACAACTTACAAATCAATATTACTAGCTATCAGTTTAAAGCCAGAAAGCTGATGGCTAACTCTTGATGGTTGATTGCTGATCACTGAAGGCTAATCTAAGAGAAGTATACTACCAATGGAATCTCAAAAAACTCAACTCCAAAATTCAGATAACCAATTAGAGCAATCTGCGAATAATGCTGCATCCAATGAACAACAGCAACCAGCCAAGAAATCTCGCAAACTGCGTCCTTTTGCAGTGATGACATCTTAAGAATGAAGCCTAGATTGGAGCTGAGTCTAGCTACTTTGAGGGCAGCATCCCCGGCAAGTCAATATTATCGGCTATCAGCACTCATCTAGTGGCGTGGCATACCTAAAAATGTAGGTTGGGTCGAGGCAACGAGACCCAACACAACTCCCTCCCGTGTTGGGTCACTTTCTAAAGCTCTACCCAACCTACCTATTCTACTATTTTAGCTGTGTTGTGCCACTAGAAGGCTGAAGGCTCAAGGCTAATCAAGAGGAGTACATCACCAGTGGAATCTCAAAAAACTCAAATCAAAAATGCAGCTAACCTAGAGAAATCTGTGGATAATGCTGCATCCAAGGAACAACAGCAACCAGCAAGGAAATCTCGCAAATTGCGTCCTTTTGCTGTGATGTTTTCTTAAGAATCAAGCCAAAATTAGAGCTGAGTATAGCTACTTTGAGGAGAGAATCCTCAAGTACCAATTAATATTATCATACCAAACCGGTTGAGAAAAAGCGTGTTATTTAGCCCCCTAAATCTCCCAATTCTTGGGGACGCATGAGTTATTTTTCACGTACTCAACACCAAGCATATTTGGTATCAGCTATCAGATGAAAGCCACTGATAGCTAAGTTCTGATGACTGAAGGTTAATTAAGAGGAGTATACTACCAATGGAATCTCAAAAAACTCAAATCAACAATGCAGCTAACCAATTAGAGAAATCTATGGCTAACGCTGCATACAGTGAACAACAGCAACCAGCAAAGAAATCTCGCAAAGTGCGTCCTTTTCCTGTGATAATGTCTTAATGATTAAGACAAAATTGGAGATCTGAGTCTAGCTACTTTGAGGGGAGCATCCCCAAGTTCAAATCAACATTATCAGCTATCAGTTAAAAGCCACTGATAGCTGAGGTGCTAATTAACAGGAGTATACTGCCAATGGAATCTGAAAAAACTCAAATCAAAAATGCAGCTAACCAATTAGAGAAATCTGTGGATAATGCTGCATCCAATGAACAACAGCAACCAGCAAGGAAATCTCGTAAGTTGCGCCCTTTTGCTGTGATGGCATCTTAAGAATCAAGCCAAGATTAGAGCTGAGTATAGCTACTTTGAGGAGAGAATCCTCAGGTACCAATTAATATTATCGGTTATCAGTTGAAAGCCAGAAAGCTGACGGCTGATGTCTGAGGTGCTAATTAACAGGAGTAGACTACCAATGGAATCTCAAAAAACTCAAATCAAAAATGCAGACAACCTAGAGAAATCTGTGGATAACGCTGCATCCAATGAACAACAGCCACTAGCAAAGAAATCTCGCAAGTTGCGTCCTTTTGCTGTGATGACATGTTAAGAATCAAGACAAGATTGGATCTGAAGGTTCATTAAGAAGAGTAGATCACCAATGGAATCTCAAAAAACTCAAATCAAAAATGCAGATAACCAGTTAGAGAAATCTGTGGATAATACTGCATCCAACGAACAACAGCAACCACTAAAGAAATCTCGCAAGTTGCGTCCTTTTGCTGTGATGGTATCTTAAGAATCAAACAATGGAATCTCAAACAACTCAAACCAAGAATGTAGATAACCTAGAGAAATCTGTGGATAATGCTACATACAGTGAACAACAGCAACTAGCAAAGAAATCTCGCAAAGTGCGTCCTTTTCCTGTGATGGTAACTTAAGAATCAACCAAAAATTGTTGCTGAGTCTAGCTACTTTGAGGGGAGCATCCCCAAGTGCAAATCAATATTATCGGCTATCATTTAAAAGCCAGAAAGCTGACGGCTGATGGCTGAGGTGCTAATCAACAGGAGTAGACTACCAATGGAATCTCAAAAAACTCAAATCAACAATGCAGCTAACCAATTAGAGAAATCTGTGGATAATGCTGCATCCAATGAACAACAGCAACCAGCAAGGAAATCTCGCAAGTTGCGTCCTTTTGCGGTGATGGCATGTTAAGAATCAAACAATGGAATCTCAAAAAACTCAAATAAAAAAAGAAAATATACGGTAGGGGCGGGGAAAGCCAAGCATCTTTCGGTTAGACCAAGCCAATTATGCAAACCCGCCCCGGCTGATGATACACCTATCATCCTACCGGGGCGGGCGCAAGTTAAATTATCGTTGAATAGCCTGCGTTTTGAGCGAACCCGCCCCTACACATTTACTTTATTTTCTTTAAGTGTGTTTTTTAAAAGAAAAAAATGACATCATTAACAGCAAAGACTAGTCAATTATCCCCTGACACCGATAGTAATTTTCAACCCCTTTCCAAATATTATTATGTAACTCGTGAATCAGTAGCAATAGAGAGAGAAAGATTGTGGTCACAAGTCTGGCTCATCGGTCCGCGTCTTGAATTACTCAAAAAAGCCCATGATTATGTAGTTGAAGAGTTTGCCGGTGAATCTTTTATTTTTATACGGGGACGAGATAACCTGGTTCGAGGATTTTATAATGTTTGTCCCCATCGAGGCTCAAGAATAATCTCTAATGATCAATGTCGAGGTAAAAAAGCATCCCTAGTTTGTCCTTACCATCACTGGCAATGGGACTCCAGTGGTAACTTACAAAATATTCCCCAACTCGAATGTTTTCCCCAGCTAGCTGGTACAGATGTAGAAAATGATTTACGATTAAAAGAGGTCAAAGTAGACAGTTGGGGTGGCTGGGTTTGGTATTCGATGGACTCAACCATTGAACCGTTAAGCGATTATCTCGCACCAATTCTTGAGAGTGCCAATCTCTATGAAACTGAGCGCCAAATTACAATTGATTACACCACCATCGAAGTGGAGTGTAATTGGAAAGTACCCACCGAGAATTTTATGGAGACTTATCACGTCAATCCCTTGCATCCACAATTGCGAGAATGGATGGATACTGATAACATACTTACCACAAGACTAGGGCGACATGCTTATCTGATTACCGATAATGGATTTACCTTATTGAAGAGCGAGAAGATGAGCAAGGGGATGAAAGAATATTTAGCCCTCAACAATGTTGATCCTGAATCTTACACTGGCTCACCCCACAATGCTCGTACATTCGTACAGAAAGCTAAACGAGCACTGCAAAATGAAGTGATTGAACCCTATAGGAATTTAACCGATAGTCAACTTACCGAAACCCATGCTTTCTTCATTTTTCCCAACATCATTGTCGGTTTAATGGCAGAGAGTAGCTTAATCTATCGGAATCGACCCCATCCCACAGATCCTAGTCGCATGTATATCGATATCACCAGGATGTGTCACTTTGATCCAGAAACAGAAGAGATTCCCCCAACGAGTTTTCAAACCTTTAAATACCAAAACGATCCCCACTTAAGTGAGTTCTTTGAGGGACCGATGCCAGCGCCAGTGATTCAATTCCAATTGTCACAGGATCTCTCAGCATTTCCCAGAGTCCAACAAGGACTAAACTCTCGCTCATTCGAGGGCTTTATCTTAGGAGAAGAAGAAAATTTGGTTAAACATTTACATCAAGAATTATCCAAATATATCCACCCAGCAGAATGATCGGCAAATATAAAATCATTGATAGCGACTGCCATGTCAACGAACCCCTCGCCATGTGGCAGGAATATCTCGAACCAGCTTATCGAGATCGAGCACCAATCATCGGCACTGCACCAGCAGGACAACCGACCGGATTAACTGATCCTTGGCGCTATTTAACAGTTGGGGGAGAACCGATTGTCGCTGGACTTTCTCGGCAATATTGGCAACACGCCGAAACAGAATTAAACAACAATGGTGGAGTGCCAGACCTTGCGGAATTCTCCTCGGAAGCCTATCTCGAAGCGATCGCCCAAATTGGCAGCGATATCGCTTTTTTATATCCGACTTTTGGACTCTGGATGCTCTACATCGACTGCATGGAGAGCAATTTAGCGGGAGCCTATGTGCGGGCCTATAACAATTGGTTACATAATTTTTGCCAGCTCAATCCCCAGATTCTGCGGGGGGTAGGTGTCGTTAATCAACACGATCCCAAGGAAATGGTATCAGAATTGCAGCGCATTCACCAATTTGGTTGGCAAGCTGTGATGTTAAGACCCAACCCCATTAAAGGTCGTCTCTTAAGCGATCCCCTCTATGAAGAATTTTGGGCAGAATGCGCTCGCCTCAAAATCGCGATCGCGATTCACGAAGGCTCCCATGCGCGAGTTCCCAGCACCGGACAGGATCGATTTAAGACCCGTTTTGGCATCCATGCCAGTTCCGTTCCCATGGAACATCAACTCGCTTTAATTGCTTTAATTGAGGGGGGTGTCTTGGAGAGGTATCCGAGATTGAGATTCGCCTTTCTCGAATCCGGATGTGGCTGGCTTCCCTATTGGATGTGGCGACTAGACCGGGAATATGAAGACCTCCAATGGGAAATGGGCGATCGCTTGACAATGAAACCTTCGGAATACATTCGCCGACAGGTTTACATTGCCGTCGAACCTTCCGAAGCTCATTATATATCCCAAATTATCGACTTAATCGGCAGCGATCGCTTATTGATTGGTTCCGACTATCCTCACATCGACTTTGACCCCCAGGTAATGTACGATATGGCAGATTTAGAAAGTACCATTACTGCCCAAACCATGGGCAAAATTTTCTGGGATAACCCCTGCCGGTTTTACGGAATTAATTGAACGAAATAGTTGAGCGCAGTCCCTAGATGGTATTTTTAATTTAGATGGGGTGCGTTCCAAACAATTAATGGTGTTATCTATATTAATATCCAACCATGTAAGGGCGGGTTCACCAAAATCGCAAGCTATTCAACGATAATTTAACTTGCGCCCGCCCCGGCCTTCTGGCAACCGTGGTTTCTGGGTACACCGGGGCGGGTTTACATTCATTGACTTGTCACGCTTGCTAAATAGGGTCTGCCTCATCGAGTCGATTGACTTGGGTTTTGAAGTAATGAGTAATGAGTAATGAGTAATGAGTTAAGAGTTCATTAAGGATTTCTCGGTTAAAGTGCAAGGTTTTTGTATCCATGGGCTCAAAAACTTTGCACTCTTATTGGCTTGTAAAAGGTGAGTATGGATTATCTTCAACCAGCAATTAAGTCACATTACCGGATTCTAACGTCCTCTGATTTAGGGGACGAGGGCACAACGGCGGTATTTTTACTGTCAGAGGAACAGGATCTGGTGATTACCGATCCGGTGCAAGTTGCTTTGCTCACTCAGATTGATGGTAATCGCGATCTTCAAAGCTTATACGAACAATTAGATGGGAAGATAACGATTGAAGCGATCGCAGATGCCCTGGAAGAACTGGATTTTGCAGGAATTCTCACAGAAAGAGATGGGGAGATGGGGAGATGGGAGAAAGAAAGAGTGAGGGATTACCGATTAGTATTGCCTCCCACACCTGAATCACCAAGCGATCGCTATATCAGTATTGAAACTATTGGCTTGAGTAACGAGATTACCCAAACTTTTGCTAATGTACTACAGGAAAATGCGATCGCGGTATGCTCAGATCCTGTTGGCATAATTCCCGATCATAAAAACTTCTCCGCGTCTGGTGCATCCTCGGTCCCCGCGTCAGTAACGAGGGATGTTCAACCTGACACGATATCAGATCCACTCTTGCGCGTTGTCATCGTTAATGATTACCTAGCCGATGAATTAGCAGTCATTAATCAACAGGCATTAGCCAGTAAAACCCCTTGGTTATTGGTCAAACCCGTAGGTGCAATCTTATGGATTGGTCCGTTGTTTGAACCGCAAAAGACAGCCTGCTGGGAATGTCTAGCACAACGGTTGCGGGGTAATCGTCCCGTGCGAGAATATCTCCAACGTCACTATCAGCTTAAGGAAATACAGGGAAACATTGATAGTGACTTACCCTCAAGCAAATATCTCGCCGCCAGTTTAACCGCCGATGCGATCGCTAAATGGCTGCACTGGGGAGAAAATCCTGCTGTTGGCAACAATATTGTAACCTTTGATAGTAGATCACTAACCATTGAGAATCACCCAGTTACTAAACGTCCCCAATGCCCAACTTGCGGAGTGGAGACAGACACGGGGAGGCGGGGACGCGGGGATGCGGGGACGCGGGGACGCGGGGATGGGGAGAATTGGTATCATAATACTGATGGACATCCCCCCCTAAAACTGCAACCGCGCTGCAAAACCTGTTTCAGCAATAACGGTCATCGTATCGCGAGTCCCGAACAATTGTTGCAACGATTAACCCCCTACATCAGTCCGATCTCTGGAGTCATTCGCAGCTTTGCTAAATTCGACAGCGGCGATGATGCGCCGGTTCATACCTACATTTCTCGACACGAATTCCGATGCCTATTTGATGACCTTTCCTTATTACAAGATAACCTACGGGGGCGCAGTGCCGGTAAAGGCACCACCGATGTACAAGCCAAAGCTAGCGCTTTTTGCGAAGCGATCGAACGCTATTGCGGTGTTTATCAAGGGAATGAACCCACTCGCCGCGATCGTTACAGGGAATTGGGAGAATTAGCAATCCTCCCCAATCACTGCTTATTATTCAGTGAGCATCAGTATCAAAACCGCGAACAACTGAATCGCGACTGTATTCATTACTTCCAATATATCCCCGAACCCTTCGATCCAGAGCAAGCGATCGATTGGACTCCTGTATGGTCTCTAACCGAAAAACGCAGTAAATGGCTACCTACAGCATACTGCTATCATGGTTACCCCGTTACTAAACCTGCTTATTGTTGGGCAGATACCAATGGCACCTCTGCCGGAAATGCGATCGAAGAGGCGATTTTTCAGGGCATGATGGAATTAGTCGAACGGGATGCCGTGGCTATTTGGTGGTATAATCGCCTGAGAATGCCAGGAGTTGATCTCGATAGTTTTGCTCATCCTTACATTCGCCATCTCCAAGAGTATTTCGATCACCTTGAGCGGGATGTATGGGTATTAGATGTCAGTCACGATTTGGGAATTCCCGTCTTTGTTGCCCTATCCCGTCGTCGTAATGCACCTGCCGAGGATATCTTATTCGGTGCCGGTGCTCATCTCGACCCCCAAATAGCAATTTTGCGATCGCTCACGGAAGTCAACCAAAGTCTACCAGCAGTTTCCGTTTATGATGGCAATTGCACCGTTTATCCCCCTATCCAAACTGATAGCGATCGCGCTGTCTTATCATGGTGGACAACAGCAACTATAGCCAATCAACCCTATCTTCTCCCCCATCCCCATCACCCTCAAAAACAAGCAAGGGATTATCCCCAACTCTGGTCTGAGGATATTTTAGAAGATATACAATGGTGCCAGCAGCAAATCGAACGTGCTGGACTCGAGTTATTAGTTCTCGATCAAACTCGACCCGATATCGATCTCAATGTTGTCAAAGTTATCATACCAGGACTTCGGCATTTTTGGCGCAGATTGGCATGGGGAAGACTCTATGAAGTCCCGGTTAAACTCAACCTACAGCAAACGACCTTAACCGAATCAGCCCTAAATCCCATACCATTATTCTTATAAATTGATTGGACTGATAGCGAGCAAGATGCTCGCACTACAGAATCCATACTCTTCCGCATCCGGTGTGTCCGGTGCGTCAGCCTTAATGATAACATATCTCCTGATTGTTTCGCTAGGTCAGCTCTGGGAAATATACGGGTGACAATTGTTATCCGATTTAAAATTAAATTCAATGTAGATAACGGATTTAGCGATAACCTGGGAAATGTCGAATCGGAAATTAGTGATCGCTTTTTCCTGCTCCTATGTCATCGATTGTATTTTCCGTGATTTGTTGCTATGATTCTAATAATGGAATAGGTGTGCGCCTGCTAAGGTATGAATTCCTATTCCTGATTTCAACAAATCACTGTGGAACACCGCATCCTGCCAGTATTTTCAATAAAAGCGACACAAAATTAATTCTGGGGAATACACGGGCTGCGATCGTTATCCGCCTGTAAATTAATTTACAGGCTTATAGCCCAAGTCCGTTAAAACGGACTGATAATATATAAGATGTCCAAATAATCTGGCATTAACCCGTATCCTTACCAGTCGTCTTGAGACGACTTGCGCTATTAGCATCGGAATTAATTCCGATGCGGGTAACGGATTTGACGATAATCTGGAAAATATCGAATCGGAAATTAGCGATCGCTTTTTCCTAATCCTATGTCATCGATTGTATTTTCCGTGATTTGTTGCTATGATTCTAATAATGGAATAGGTGTGCGCCTATAAGGTATGAATTCCTATTCCTAATGTCAACAAATCACTGTGGAACACCGCATCCTGCCAGTATTTTCAATAAAACCGACACAAAATTAATTCTGGGAAATATACTGGCTGCGATCGTCATCCGCCTGTAAATTAATTTACAGGCTTATAGCCCAAGTCCGTTAAAACGGACTGATAATATATAAGATGTCCGAATAATTTGGCATTAACCCGTATCCTTACCAGTCGTCTTGAGACGACTTGCGCTATTAGCATCGGAATTAATTCCGATGCGGGTAACGGATTTGACGATAACATTGAAATTAATGCCGATGCGGATAACAGATTTATCGATAACATTGAAATTAATGCCAATGCGGATAACGGATTTATCGATAATCTGGGAAATGTCGAATTGGAAATTAGCGATCGCGTTTTCCTGCTCCTATGTCATCGATTGTATTTTCCGTGATTTGTTGCTATGATTCTAATAATGGAATAGGTGTGCGCCTATAAGGTATGAATTGCTATTCCTGATTTTAACAAATCACTGTGGAACACCGCATCCTGCCAGTATTTTCAATAAAACCGACACAAAATTAATTCTGGGAAATATACTGGCTGCAATCGTCATCCGCCTGTAAATTAATTTACA
>JAAHGR010000196.1 GCA_010672425.1 Symploca sp. SIO2E6 | reverse complement strand
AGCGATCGCTTTATCTTTCAGAGGAGGAGTTTGAAAAAACTCGCAAGAGCAGAGAAGCTCAAAATGCCTTCTATGCTTCCATGTTCAGCATCGTGCCTTTTTTAATAGTAGGAGCGCTGTGCAACTGCGGAGTTGCCCTCAGCCTAGGTCGCAGTTGGGCAATTAGTGTGGGTATCCTTGCTTGTATGGGTTGTGGTGTTTATGAGCTGGGACGTCGCAATAATAATTAGGGTTTGCTGAATAAGTAACAAGTAACAAGTAATAAGTAACAAGTAACAAGTAAGAAGGAATGAAGCATTTATCCTAATTTCTTGAGAACCGAACCGGCAACTAAAGCACCGATTAGGAAAAAACCTAACCCAGAAGCTGGCTCAGGTACCTGGACTGGGACAGGTGGTGCTGGCTGAACTATTGGATTAGAAACCGGGACAGGTGGTGCTGGCTGAACTATTGGACTTGTGAAAGTAAGGTTGTCGAGAGTGAATCGATTCGCAGATGTCTCATTAAAATTTACCACTGCTCGTTTTACCGGTGCTCCAGTATAGGAGAATAAGCCTTCACTGAAGCTAACCAAAGGACTTGTATTCACTGAAGTTACTCCCAGTGAACCGAATGCTAGATCGAAAAGTTCAACAGTAAAACCAGGTGTGAGATTAACATTTGCTTCCAGTGCCACACCAAACTGTAGTTCGGAGATGAACATATCGAAGTCTAGGGTCAGAGTACCTGCTGTGTTACCTTCTAGGCTAGGATCATTCACAAAGTTTATTGAACCTGGACCGAAGGAATTATAATTAGCATCTGTTGAATCTATACCGTCTATCGCAAAATTGAACGTTACTCCCTGGAAGCTCAGATCATCTACAGCTTGAAAAGGTAGTTCATCAAAGGTTAGGTTCGTTGTCGCTGCTGATATTTCTGCTGTTCCTAGAGCAACAAATGCTGCTCCAGCCATGGCCATTGATAACTTTTTTAAGACAATTGCAAAATTCATAATCAACTTAACTACCCTAACGTGTTATTTTTTGTTATTTGTTGGTTTTTCAAGAAATAAAATGACCAGAGAGATTTTAGATTTTAGATTAAAGAATTGAAGAATAAAACGGTCACAAGCCCCTAAATTTATTTATGGGGTAAATCTAAAATCTTCAACCTTCAATCTTCAATTGTTTGCTATTTGTCAAACAATAAAGATACTATCCCTCCTATTCTTTGAAAGAAGGGGCTTACCACCGCTTACGGTGATTATTCTGGAATAATTTTTTTCGTGCAAGAAATTTCCTTAATTAAGGTTGCCATTAATACCTTGCAAATGTCTAGGTATATTCTCGTACTTTACTAAAACTTCAAACTTTAGATAAAGAATTGATGAAGTAAGTTAGCTATATCCTTCACTCTTCATCCCTGAGCTGCGCAGCCAATTCCAAGGCATCTTCACTAGTGGCGACTCTTCCCTCAATTCGCGCAATCTGAATTTCTGTGAGTAGCTTGCCTACTTGAGGACTAGGTGGCAGTTTTAAAGATTGCATCAAATCATTACCAGTAAGCAGAGGAGTAGGATGGGCAATTTGGTTTTTAGGATTCAAATAGCAGTCAATTAAAGGAGCAACTGCCTCAATCGCGATTCCCCTTGCTACTGCCAACACTGTCAAGGCACTAAAGACATAACCCACTCCCAAGAAGAAAAAATACTGCTCTCGTAGGGTCATTGGTTGGTTAGGGTGAGACTGGAGTTGGGGCAGGTGTTTGAGGAGGGTGACCACAGCCCTGACTTCTGCCCGACTATACTTTAAAGATAACAGTTGTTCTTCTGCTGCTTCTGGTATCGATGGCAGCAAATTAGCTAGCTTCGCTAGACTCAACCAAGTTACTGATTTACCAGCAACTGAAGTTTGTAATTCTCTGCCAAGTTCGGGGAAGGTTTCTGTTATTAAAATAAATGATTGATCAACTGCTGCCACTTGTGCCAGACTCTCTGCCGTAGCATCAGGAAACCACCTCTGAAGTAAATTATCCTCCCAGGTAGTTCTGAGCCAGACAGTCCCTGGGGAAGATTTCAGCAAGTAACCCAACTCTACTTGTACTCGTTCAGCTGCTACCTGTCCTAATAATGGTGCTAGCTGGCGAATCATAGACTGGGTTGCTAATTCTATGCTAAAGCCTAGCTGGGCAGCTTGTCGGTAAGCTCGCAGTAATCGTAGGGGATCATCTTGGAGATTTGCCTCCGATACCATGCGGATGACTCCTGCTTGCAAATCGACTCTCCCTTGAAGCGGATCAATAAATTCGTTATTGTAGGGATTATAAGCGATCGCATTAATCGTAAAATCTCGCCGACGTAAGTCAATCTCTAAGCTTTCCCCTTCTTGCTGAGCAATATCAACTGTTGCTTGCTCAAACACGACTCTAGCAATCTGCCGCTGGGCATCTAGTACAACAAACCCAGCATCGTAATAGTTAGCCAGCTTGCGTGCTGTTGGCACGGCATCTACTGGTAAAACAAAATCTAAGTCTAGATACTCAGCAGTTCTTCCTAGCAAAGCATCCCGCACTGCTCCACCTACGAGGTAAGCCTCTGGTGGGAGCAATTCTAGGCGAAAAGGCCAAGTTTGAGGAGAAAGGGCAGTTTGGTTATTGTAGAACTTACACATTGATATATCTCTATTAACCCAAGTTGCTAGTTATAATCGCTTAATTTTTTTAGATCCCCCTCCTGTCCCCCTTAATAAAGGGAAAGCCATCTGATGCCAATGGGTTATTTCTTTGCAGTAGTTGCCACTGTCATCTGGGCTGGCAACTTCATCGTTGCCAGAGCTTTTAATGAGGATATCCTCCCGGTAGGTCTAGCCTTCTGGCGATGGGCGATTGCCGTCGTGACCTTGACACCATTGGCTGTGCGGGTGACAGTAGAAGACTGGAAACTAGTCCAAAAACATCTCCTCTACTTGGTCGTATCGGCGTTGTCAGGCGTGAGTGTTTTTAACACCTTGCTCTACATTGCGGGTCACACAACGCAGGCGATGAACCTAGCCCTAATCTCCGCTTCTTCACCCATTTTTATCGTACTTATTTCTCGTCTCTTTTATGGCGAACTTATCTCCTTAACACACGCCACGGGTATCATGGTCGTGGTATTCGGTGTTGTATTGCTGATCACGGGAGGTTCGTTAGAGAGGCTGCTGAGCATTTCCTTCGCAATTGGCGATCTTTATATGCTGTTGGCAGCCATAATCTTCGCTGGCTACACCATGCTAGTAAAGCTTAAGCCGCCCGCCATGCGAATGAAAACTTTCACCCTATGCACTTTTAGCTTAGGGCTGTTGTTCTTAGCGCCCTTTTATGCACTGGAATGTTGGATTTATCACCCTGTTGTCTTCAATCCTTCGCTCATACTTGCGTTACTCTATGTTGGGATTCTCTCCTCGGTGGTGGCTTTTCTTGCATGGAATAAGGCGATTACCCTAATCGGTCCTTCCCGCACGGCCTTAATCTATTACCTGATTCCGGTCTTCAGTGGCATTGCTGCGTGGCTTCTTCTAGGTGAAGCGATCACTTTGGTGCATATCTTCAGTATGTTGCTGATCATTTTCGGCATTATCATTACTAACCGCGATAAGGGACTTCCAAATAAAAAAACATCCCATCGCTAGGAGAGCTGGGGGAGCTGAGGGAGCTGGGAGAGAAGATAACGGGAGTAGAATAAGCGGATTTGGTATTAGTACTCAGCTCCTTTGTTTATAGAGAATCATGTCAAACCAACAAACTTGAGCTAGATTAACAACAAAGGACTTTGATTCTCTAGTCATGTGTATTTGCGTTAACTGCCATTACGTAGACCGCTGCACCACCTACCACGCTGTAGAAACGCAGCATCAAGAGCTTCATCTTACAGAAAATCCTGATTTTGAGGCTACTGAACCAACTATCAATGTCAATATCCGTCCCCAAGGAGATTTTGTGGAAATGGAATGGGATGTTGTTGGTTGTCTGAGTTTTAAGGAAGAAATGGGGAAGTGGTCTAAATTGCGTCCAGGTGAACTAGTACCTACTTGACGGGAAAATGGGTGGTTCACCAACTTGCTCTTTCCCTTCTGCCGTCTGCCTTGGAGCCCTCTGACTTGAAAGAGACGCGGGGACGCACCGGACGCGGAGATGGGGAAGAGGAACCACAATTTTTCTGACTCCTTGGTTATTTCTATATTATATCGTAAGCAAAGTGAGGAGCGCGGTTAAAACTTCCCTCTGAACAACCGCTTAGAATCCCCGTCTTTTTAAAGCGGGGAGAACTCAACTAGCACCTTTCTTCTCAGTTAACAGATAAGTAATCATCTCTCCTTTGCCTTTAACCTGAATCTTACCCCGCTCTTCAAACAGATATTGATCTTGTAAATGCTTATAGGTAGATTCAGTGACCTGGATGCAGCCAGGAATTCCGTGGGACTCCATACGGCTAGCGGTATTTACCGCATCTCCCCAGAGATCGTAAATAAACTTTTTCGTGCCAATTACCCCCGCCACCACTGGACCAGTATTGATGCCAATTCGGATGCTGAGGTTAGCTTGATGTTTAGCATTAAAGTGAGCGACTTCCTGTTGCATATCTAAGGCCATTTCGGCAATTGCCTCTGCATGGTCTTGCCTCGGCACCGGAAGACCACTAGCCACCATATAGGCATCCCCAATCGTTTTAATTTTTTCTAATCGATGTTGCTCACTAAGTTGATCGAATCCTGTGAAGATTTCGTTCAGCAGCTTGACAATTTCTTGGGGAGAAATCTTTTCTGAGAGTTTGGTAAAGCCAACGATATCGGCAAATAGAATTGTCACCTCAGTAAATCCATCAGCAATATTGTTCTGACCCTCTTTCAGCTTCTGGGCAATAGCCTCTGGTAAAATATTGAGCAACAGGCGGTCAGACTTTTCCTGTTCAGCACGGACTTTGTTTTCGGCTCGCTTGCGTTCTGTGATTTCCCACGAAACTCGTTTAAACATCAAATTGAATGCTTGCAAAACCTCTCCCAACTCATCCCGGCGCTCAACAGACATGGCGTAAAAGTTAGGGTGCTGTTGCTCATGATTATTGAGGGTTTCTCCTACCGTTATCAGGTCATCCCGGAGTCGTAAAATAGGCGCAATAACCGTGGCTCCCAACACAATCATGGTTGTACTAGTCACGAAACCAGAGATGATTAAAACTAGACCAGCAATCCTGATAATAAATCGGTTCAATTTTGGTTGAACTTTTGAGGCATCATGACGAACAACAATAATTTTTTCTACCCCTTTTTGACGAGTTGACCAAGCTACATCATACCGATCCTTAACTAAAAGACGCTTACATAAATGGCATTTTTTAGTATTTTTCAACTCCGAGAACTCAATTTCTGGTACTTCTCCTGCCATAAGTAAAATTTTTCCGTTAGGCTGGTAAATCATCACTCCTTTAATCACGGGTTCATTAATGATATTTTTTAGCTTTTTAGTGAGATGTTCATCTGACTTACTCTGTTGATGCCAGCGTATTGTGGAGTTGACGACGGCTTCAGAAACACCTTCTAAATCATTAAGTAAATCCTGCTTTTCTTTGTAGTATGAAGGCACTAAAATAATTACCTCAATAACCACAATACTAGCAAATATCCAAAGAGCAATATTGCGAGATAAACGAGCTTGAAATGAATCAAATAATCTTAAAAGCTGAGATGACATTAGATTTGACTTCCGCAGATGTAATTAATCACGGTCTAGAATAAATATTGAGTTGGTAATGTCACCCTGGATGAATGTAGAATGGAGAATTAATTCTAAATTCTAAATTCTAAATTCTATATTCACCCATTTTTGTCTATAATACTGAAAATTACCTTAAAATCATCCCTGATGTCTGCTACCTCCCGTCTGGCTCAGATTTCCCCAGAAAACGCTAATCATTCAGACCAATCCCTGACAACCTCAATCCCACCCCTGTTGGGCGCTTCCTTGGCTCAATTAACCCAATGGGTTCAACAGCAAGGGCAACCGGCTTATCGAGGACGTCAATTACATAGCTGGCTCTATCAGAAAGGTGCAAGATCTTTAAGGGAAATTTCGGTTTTGCCTAAACAGTGGCGGGAAGCGGTGGCAGATGTGTCCCTTGGTCGTTCCTGTTTACACTATCGCCTAGAGGCAGTAGATGGTACGGTGAAGTATCTGCTGCGGTTAGCAGATGGTCAAATTATTGAAACTGTCGGTATTCCTACAGCTAAGCGTCTCACCGTCTGTGTATCTTCCCAAGTGGGTTGTCCCATGGCTTGTGACTTTTGTGCTACTGGTAAAGGGGGATTTACCCGCAATCTAGCACATCATGAAATTGTTGATCAGGTGTTGACTGTTCAGGAAGATTTCGGCCAGCGGGTGAGTAATGTGGTATTTATGGGTATGGGAGAGCCTTTGCTGAATCTCGATGCTGTTGTCGAAGCAGTCAAATCGATTAATCAAGATGTGGGCATTGGTATGCGATCGCTTACTATTTCTACTGTGGGTATCCCTCATCGTATCCGCCAACTGGCCGAACATCAGCTGCAAGTTACCTTTGCTGTTAGTCTCCATGCCTCGAATCAACAGCTGCGAACACAACTAATTCCTAGTGCTCAGCATTATTCCCTGGAAGCTTTGTTGGCAGATTGTCGGGAATATGTCCAATTAACTAATCGCCGGGTAACCTTTGAGTATATCCTCCTAGCGGGACTAAATGATCTGCCAGAACATGCTACTGAATTAGCTAAACATTTGCGGGGATTCCAGAGTCATGTCAATCTGATTCCCTACAATCCCATTAGTGAAGTAGACTATCAGCGTCCTAGTCCTCAGCGGATTCAAGCTTTTGTTGATGCCTTAAAGCAGGAACATATTGCCGTTAGTGTACGTCGTTCTCGTGGTTTGGAAAAAGATGCCGCTTGTGGACAGTTAAGATCATCTCTTGTAGAACAGGAAATTTAACAATCTCTACTCTTATAAGTTGAATGTCAATCTCAAACTGCCATTTGTCCTCGCTGTCAGTAATCTAGTCATCGCCTTCATCAAAATCATTGGCATTTAATTAAAGATCTACCTTGGGGAGAAAAAGTCTATCGCACTCTTACACCAAGATAGTCTCTTTTATTTTTAGTTTGTGAATAGCTGCTTTCAATTTTCAATTCTCAATTTTCAATTCCACAAAACTAGCAATAATTCCCACCATCAGCCACCAGATGGTAATCACTTGAGGGCGATACCAAACAGTATCGACTAAACCGTGAGCCAGCATCCCAGAGATGCCAGCAATTGCTGCTATTAGCCAAAATCCCTGATAATTACCTAGTTCCCGCAGACGCTTTAATTGCTCCATTCCCTGGTTAAAAGTAACTACCAATAACCACAGAAAACACAACAAGCCAATGAAGCCAGTTTCTACAGCAATTTCCAAGAAGATAGAATAAGCGCTCAAGGCAGTGAAGCGAGGACGTTGGTAGAGAGGATAGATTTTGTTAAAAGCATCGTTTCCCGGTCCGATACCAGTAATCGGGCGATCGCGAATCATATCGAGCACCGCTGACCAAACATTAATTCGGAAGTTATTGCTACTATCTTCTCGTCCCACAAACATACTAGCAACGCGATCGCGTATTGGTTCGACAAACAGTATTGCTAATGCCACCACTGTAGCTGAACTAACTAACATAGCTGGCATTGCCCAGGGACGCCACTTAGGAGGCAACTGAACACTATACCAGTAAACTAGTAGCACTAGGAAGACAAAAATACAGGCCAAAAAGCCAATCCAGCCGCCGCGACTATAGGTGAGTATTAAACAGACTGAGTTGACAAGAAACATAGTTAGTGCTAGGGCTTTGGGTAGCCACCGTTGCCAATGGAAAATAGCCGCAAAACTTAAACTAACTGCTGGAATGAGATAGCCTGCTAGTAAATTGGGGTTGCCGAGATAGCTATAAACTCGAGTCAAACCCGCAGAATCAGAGGTCGGATCAACCCAAGTTGCCAATGCCTCTACCCCAAAAATATACTGCCTTAGTCCATAAACACTGACAATTAGTGAGATATGAAGAAACAGGGTAATAATCCAGGAACGAAGGCGAGGGGAGCGCAGCACCCTTGCCAGTAAAACAAACAGCAATAAGTAAAGCGTTAGTTTCACTAAACCTTCACGAGCCGCTAGTTTAACTGGTGAGAGACCTGTTGCTACTACATTAATTAACCAATAGAGGAACACCAACAGGTGAATTGGTGTTACCTGGGGAGACCATCCTTGAGCAGGGCGGGTAGGATCTGATAGGGTTAGCAACAGCCAAAAAGCTGCACAAGCAATTAACAAAAACCCAATCAGGGTATTGGAGACGAAGGGTGCTACGGCAAACACTGTCGCCAGTAACAATGCTCCTATTGCTTCAGACCACTGCAACAACCAGCTGCTTTGACGCCAAGCTTGCAGTAGTCCCACCAACTTATATACATAGCTGCCGCCTCGCCATTGATACAGGCGTAAGTTGGACAGGGTCAATTGTTGCCACATTTTAGAATTGGGAATTGGGAATTGGGAATTGGGAATTGGGAATTGGGAATTGGGAATTGGGAATTGGGAATTGGGAATTGGGAATGTAGAATGTAGAATGTAGAATTTAGAATTGGGAATTGGGAATTGGGAATTGGATTACAAATGTACTTCTCTAGGTAACACAATTAATATTATAGTGTAAGAAGGCAGGAGGTAGTTGGTATTGTATTAATTAAATCTAAAATCTAAAATCTAAAATCTAAAATCCTAATGAGTAACACCAAATTTTGGAAACCGGTTTACCGACTGTTTAAGCCAGAAGAGCCGCTGGCTAAGCCTGAAGATTTGAGGGATTTTTATGTCCAGCGTCCTGATAGTCCGGTGGAGGATTTGGTGAGTTTCCTGGAAATGGCAGATGAGCCGATGAAGTTTTTGTTGGCGGGACATCGGGGTGGGGGTAAGACTACGGAATTGCGGCGGGTTGAGCAGCTGTTGGCGGCGGATTATGCGGTGATTTGGATTGATACGGAAACGGCTCTTGATCGTTATAATATTGGTTATGCTGAGGTGGTTGTACTTATTGGTCAGGAAATTTGTTGTCAGGCGATTCAACCGGGTTGGTGGTCTAATCGGGATGAGCGATTACTGGTAGCTTTGGAGGAGAGTCTGACTACTGTAGTTTATCAGGAGAAGGAGCGGGCTACTGCTAATTTGGCTTTACTACCAGATGTTTTGGAGAAAATGGGTTTAGTCCTCAAACGGGGATTAACTAGGGAGTTTAGCTCAACTCTGAATATTAGACCGCAGCTGAGTGAGGTGATTGATCGGGTTAATGAGATTATTAAAGCAGCGGAACGGGATAGAAAGCAAAAGTTAGTGGTTATTGTGGATGGTTTGGATCGACATGACCAAAGGACGGCTTTGGAAATGTTTGCTAGTCCCCTACTGACGGAGTTGAATTGTCATCTTATCTATACTATACCTATTTCCCTGAGATATTCCTCAGATTTTCGGCAACCGATGGAAAGCTATCAATGTCTGGATTTGGTGAATTTGCCGGTGTTTGAGTGTGATGAAAATTGCCATCCCACTACGATTCCTCATCAGGCTAGTCGAAAATTACTTAGTAGGGTGATTAGTCAGCGATTGACTCGCTTAGATCACAAGGATCAGGATATTTTTACCCCTGATGCGGTGAATTTATTGTGTGAAAAGAGTGGTGGGGTGATGCGGGATTTAATTCGACTGGCTCGCATGGCTTGTCGAAAGGCTGCGAAGAAGGAGCAGGATTATATTGATCGGAAAATTGCTGAGGATGCGGTTAAGGAGGAACACAAGAGTTACACTTTGAGTGATTATCATTTCCCTGAGTTAGCCAAGGTTCACGAAACTGGTCGTTTGACGAGTAATCTTCATCGTTTACCGAGTAAGGGGGAGTTTGTGATTTGCGATGAGCTGTTGCAAAATAAGTTTGTTTTGGGTTATTACGATGAGGAGAGGAGGAATACTTGGTTTGATGTTCATCCGATTTTGATTGATGAAGTTAAGAGAATGGAGAATTGAGAATTGGGAATTGGGAATTGGGAATAATCATCTTGTTATTCTTTTTGGACTGAAGTCCTACTACTGCTCATTACTCATTACTCATTACTCATTACTCATTACTCATTACTCATTACTTATTACTTATTACTTATTACTTACAATGCCAGCCAAACCTCACGAATCTTTAAGTCCAACTGACTCGGAAGAGTTGGAGGATTTAGTCAATACTCTGGAGTTGTCTGATCGTGATGATACGATCATTGCCTTTGCTGTGGCACCCGATAGTGGCCCTCAACATCCGGTGGTGGTGGCACTGAAATCTCGGTTGGCGGAGGGTGATGGGGGGTTTGAGGTAGAAAATTTTTTCTTGAGTGATTGCTCTTTGATGAATTTCGTGTATCATGAATATGACGCAAAAAAAGAAATCAGAAGGCTGCTGCTGGTGTTTGGCATTCAGCAGCTGTCAAACCCTAGAAGAACAAAAGAGCTCAAACGGCTCAATTTGGGTCGTGAGCAGCTATTCCGCCAGAAAATAGTACTGATTTTTATATTAAATCAGGAAACCTTTCTGGCGGAATTGCGTGATTGTGCGCCGGATTTTTGGGATTGGCGGGGTAAGGTGGCTCTGTTTGAAACTCGTCCTCCCCTTGATCCTCTGTTCTATCCCTATCTCGAATCCCTGATTACAGATAAGTCTTATCTGCAAATTAGTGGTGTGATGCAGGCGCAGCGGCAGGTGGATATTTTTCTTGATCAGGTTTATATTTCTTTGCAAGGGGTACGTCAGCAGGAAATAGTTGCGGATGTGGGGGTTAAGTATCAGGGTGATGATGCACCGATGAAACCTAAGGTAAATACTCCCCCTGGTTCCTCTGATGATGGTGGGAAAGGTTTCTCTAGTTTCTCGGATGGGGAGCCAGGGGTGAAGGATTTAGTTGTACCGGATCTAGCACCCCAGGGGACAAAGACGGTTACTAAAAGGGTGGATTTGGCAGAGGCAGTGCGGGATCATCAGTATAGTGTGATTTTGGGTGATCCGGGAGCCGGGAAGACTACTTTACTGAATTATTTGGCTTTGCATTATGCTAAGGCGCAACGGGATAGTCAGGAGAAGGTGCAGGCAGGAGAAGATGATTTGGGTAAGCCGCTGTTACCAGTTTTCCTGCGGATTGCTGATTATGCTGAGCAGTTGGTACAGCAGCCGGAGTTGAGTTTGTTGGGGTTTTTGGAGCAGTTTTATGGGGATTGGGAGGTTAGGCTGGAGGCTGGAGGTGGGAGGCTGGAGGCAGAAGGCAGAAGGCAGGAGGCAGAAGGCAGAAGGCAGGAGGCAGGAGGCAGGAGGCAGGAGGCAGGAGTCAGGAGTCAGGAGTCAGGAGGTGGGAGGCAGGAGGTATCCCTAACCCCTCCCAGGAGTAACCCACCCCTAACCCCTCCCAGGAGGGGGAC
>JAAHGR010000195.1 GCA_010672425.1 Symploca sp. SIO2E6 | reverse complement strand
TGGTGTGAATGTAGAATTGAGAATGGAGAATGTAGAATGTAGAAAAAACAAGTTATACATTCTACATTCTCAATTTTCAATTCTCATATTCCCGTAAAAATTCTAGTATTCATCCACTATTTCCGGCTCTTGCCAAACTACCTGACGCTGAGCAGGATCAACCCGATAACTCTGCTCTTGCATAACACTCTTGGCTTGCTTCGGATCAAAAAAGCGGCTAAAATCTTCTTGCAAGTGCTTGACTCGTTCTTCCGTTAGCTTGACTTCTGCTCGAACTTCTCGCAACTTTGTTTGTTGTGATGAGTGATAAGGCCAAAGTTTACTCAGTCCCGTAAAGGCGGCGGCACAAAGCATTATATTGACAATTAACTTAGCTGTCGTCTCACCGAAAATAGCTCCGTGAGTATGACGCCGCTGATAGTGTTTAGTTCGAGTAACCTTTCGGCGGTATTCTAAATTTTGCAGGTTTGGTCTAGAGGATCGAATTGCGTTCATCTTTTCTTGGAGAATACCTTGCTGTTGTCCAGCATTAAGGGATTTGAGGTTCAAGGCTAAATTTATAAAGAGCCTATCAAAGGTATTGGAATTCCAGTGTACACAGATAATCTAACAACAAGTGTGCTGTGAGTATCCGGAAAACTGGAGCAACCAATCAAAAAGCCAGAGAAGTTATTGTTAGGGGTAAGTTTTGGAGTTACACCCACCGAAGAACAAGTCACTCAAAACTCTAGTGGAGTTTCTGGCAGAACCTCTGATAAGCTCTCTATCACTTTAGCAATGGAATCCTACTTGTACAGTTCCGTTGAAAGCCGGTAGGCAAGAATTCCGGGAATCAGGGCTAGGAATAGAGCTCCAATAACTTGAGCCTCTGAGATAGACATTGTTTAACATCTCCTAATTTCAAGGGTAGCCACCGCTCGTAGAAACACAGGACAAAGCCACCCAAAGGTCGTCAATGCTTGATATCTACGTTTGTAATCTTAGTCCAAAGGTCTAAAACTACAGGGATAAACGGCAATCCCTTTATTCCCTCAAAAGCATCGGGAACTACTTTTCTTGCTATATGATACTTCCATTTTGTCAGGGTTGATTGTCCTACTCGTGAAAGTGGCGAATTACGCTGGCTCTTTGCCGGACTTAATCCCGCCGAGCTCACATTAGCGATATGGCAGTTTTTTCCACAATTGTGAATTACCTTGTGCCTCACGGCCATAAATTACTGATAAGAGGTTAAGCTTGGTTAAGGTGTACATTTATTTTTGCGTGTCTTAGCAGTTGGTGCACTAGTTTTTGTTACCGGTTTTCTGTTTCTTATTTTTTTTAATGCTAGACCAAGTTTTGAACTCCCCTTTCAATATTGGCATTGAAGCTCCCTTAGTGCTGCTGATTCTGGTAGCACTAGAGGCGGTGCTATCTGCAGATAATGCGATCGCTCTAGCGGCAATTGCACGAGGCTTGGAAGGTAGCCAACTCCAACGTCGTGCTCTCAACTTCGGTCTAGCAGCTGCCTACGTGCTGAGAATTACCCTGATTCTTACAGCGACTTGGGTAGTAAAGTTTTGGCAGTTTGAGTTACTAGGAGCTGCCTACCTTCTGTGGTTAGTCTTTGAGTACTTCACTTCTGATGAGGATGAACAACATCACCATCATGGTCTGAATTTTACTTCACTATGGCAGGCAATTCCTATGATTGCAGTAACAGATTTGGCTTTCTCTTTGGATAGTGTTACCACTGCTATTGCTATTTCTGACGAAATTTGGTTGGTCCTTGCTGGTGGTACAATTGGTGTCATTACCCTGCGGTTCATGGCGGAGTTATTTATCCGCTGGCTTCAGGAATACCTCCATTTGGAGGATGCTGGTTACATAACGGTTGGCTTGATTGGATTACGACTTTTAGTAAGGGCGCTCAATCCGGAATTGGTGCCCCCTGAATGGTCAATGATTGCAATTATTGCCCTGGTATTTGTTTGGGGATTCTCTAAGCGTAGTGAACTACCACACGAGTAGTAGCGTGGTACAGCTAAAAATCTGGAATACGAAGTAAGGAGTAATGAGTCATTCTCATTAAACCACCTGATAAATAAAACTCAAAGTTGCCCAAGCATTTACATCCAAAGCATAGTTGTCAGAAATGCTGCCGATTACCTCCGGAGGAACAGCACTGGCATTATGTAAGTCTTGCAGCAAAGCGTGTGCTATGGGCAGAGGATGGAATAAATCACCAATTCTCTCTCCTTCCCCTTTGGGGTATCTGGCGGCTTGTAGGGCCTCAATTGCCTTAGGGAAAGGTGCTACACTGCAAATCAACTGGATTTCTGCAATGCCCGCTGGACTAGAGATAGTCCAATTCACAGTATCAGCATCTTGGGGTATAGTTAGGGTTTCTCCTGGTGGGATCATCCCCTCTTTGAGAGTTGGTTCATTGTTGGACTGACTCACTGCTGCCAAAGATTGAATCTGGTAAAGAGCGATCGCACTATTACTATTATCAAAACCTAGGATCATAAAATACAATGGGCGATCGCTGTAGTTTTCTAACCGATATTGGATGCGACTCCCAGTCTTCAAGATAGGAACAGTTTCCTGATTTATACTAAGCCTCAAGTCACCGAGAGTATTTTGCTCTGCTGATACCGAGGAAGTTGATAAATTGCACCAGGGAGGACATGGGGTCATCAATGAAGATGCTCGTCCGGTTTCTCGTTGCATCACCAGCCTTGGCTCCGGAGAAACTACCTCTAGAGAGGCTCGAACACCTAAAAGAGAAGACCCTTCATTAGCTGTCAAACGCAGCAACTTGGCTGCCAGTAATGTGTCTAGTTTGTTGGTGAGTCGATTGACTGCCGACTTGACTGCTTCTCCAGCTTTCCCAGCTGTATCGCGAATCAAGTCACCAGCTAGATAGAACAGTCCGTAGCCTCCTGCATTAATTGGCTCAGTTGCCGATAAGGCAGCCATTTGGGCAGCGAGCACTTGCCCAAACAAATAATCCGCTGGTTGTTCACCCGCTGTTACTACTGAGGAAACCGAAGAAGTCCCGGCAAAGGCACTAGTCGCATCTACCCGCTCAATACGCTGTAGGTTAAGATCCAGGGCTATGGTAAGACCGAGATTGTGGGGTAATACCCGGACAACTTCTTGAACTAGTTGCCCAACCTGTAGTTGTTCATTATCACCAACACTGCTACCAACCCATTTGGCTTTAGCTGTTAAACCGTCCTTGGAGCGTATTTGCAATTGCACGGCAGATGAAACACCATCAATTCTGAGTAGAGAATTATTGCCGTAATACTCCATAACCGTTGGTGGTAAACCCCCCAACCACAACTGGGCTGTTTTACCATTATCCTCTAGGGCTATCACCACACCATCTGCTGCCAGACTCGATTCAGTCGGCAAGTAGTAGGGGACAAATAACTTCTGTTGACCTGGTTGACCAATTAATTGAGGTTGTTGACTAGCCACAAATTGCCTCACTGTACCAGCAGCGCGACACAAGCTAGTCTGAATTGTGGTAGCGGGTGTGACTTGCCAGAAATACTGAGTCAAGGCATAAGTAAATAAGCCAGCACTAAAACCATACCAGGGAGCCTCTGTTGCCACTTCACCGGGGCTAGCAGCAGCGAGAACTACTAGGGGTAGTTGTTTGAGCATTTTGGCTTGCTGCCACCGTTCTGGGGAGGATTTGAGGCCAACCCGGATTTGCTCTTGAAAAGCCAACTCCCCTGGACTAGGCTTTTCTGCTGGGGGATGAGGGTAAGACCGCCCCCTGAGATTGCCTTTGATGATACTATCGGTACTGATATAACTAGTATCAAGTACTGTGGTCACCTGATCCGTAGCTAGCGATCGCAACAACAAAACCAGGGTTTCTTCCAACAAATAGTTAGCAACTTGCCTATTTTTGGTTGGTAAGCCACCATCTACCGGCACCCAGCTTTTTTGTACGGTTGGGGGATTATTTGGTTGAGACTGATCAATGCTCTGGAGATGACTACCATAGCCGCTGAAGTGGAAAACCACAACATCACCAGGTTTAGCTTGTTTAGTCAGATGCTCAACAAAAGCCGTTTCAATATCTTCCCGATTCCCTTGGCTATCTGTCAGCGTTAGGATATCCCTAGCGTTGAAGCCAAACCGATGAATCAACAGTTCTTTTTGCAGTTCCACATCGGTAACACAACCAGCCAAGGTTGTATTACCAGGATATTTGTTAATGCCCACTAGTAGCGCCAATTTCCGCTCACTAGGTTGAGCTAGCACTTGGAAATAGCGTTCTAACAGAGGCACTGCTAAAGTGTGATCACCCAAAAGTGATAGCACTATCTCACTGACACCTAGTGCTGCCAGTCCTAAACCAGCTTTTTGCAGAAAATTCCGCCGATTAAGTCCCATATTTGTTTGTACTTTCTCAGCTTCCAGCTATCAGCCTACCAGGAATAAGCCAACTGTCAACTCCCCTACTGACTGAGGAGTTGAGGAGTTGCACCAAAACAACGGAGAGGGTGAGATTCGAACTCACGGAGCCTCTCGGCTCACTCGATTTCAAGTCGAGCGCAATCGACCACTCTGCCACCTCTCCAGGCTTATCTATCTTATCATCCTTAGCAGTTATGGCAACTGGCTGTGAATAGGTTTTCATCCACAACCACTCTCATCACTTAGAGTAGAACAACTTATCAAAGACTACAGTATAATCCTGATTTACATCCACCCGCACTAAAGAAATTTGCTCAACTACATTCCCTTTTAAGGAGACTAGGGAAAAAATACGCTGTCCGTCAGTCTGAATACGGGGCACTATAGCAGAATTAAAATAAACTATCCCCGACTCACTATAAGAAACCATTTCTCGTGATCGCTCTTTGGTGTGGCGCAGTTTGTCGTGCATATGACCAAAAGTAACTAGGGGGATGGTTTTATCAAGATTTTGCTGAGTTTTAGCGATCGCTTCAGCAAAATCTTGGTCACCATGATCACCACCAAGGGGTTCCCAATCCTGGCCACAGGGATCTTCGGGTTTGTCCCCTAACCCAAATGGGCCATTGTGACCGAGAAAAATGATCCTGGACTGGGATGTTTTTGCCGCTGCTGCCACAATAAGTTCGGTTGATTCGCCAAAATGGCTAACACCGAACCTCTCCTGTAAAAATGCCTTATTTTTCCATCCTGGGCCACCCCAGCTGAAAGGACGACTGCCGACTACGGAAAGATTGAGTTCCGGAAAATCTAGATACCCATAACCCACATGAGTTTCGCCGAGTAAATCTAACTGTTGTTGTACCAAGTCTTCTTGAGTATGGTCATAAGGGCATTTTTTTCGACCCCATGCCGAGGCAGTATACCAAGCATCATGATTACCCAAAATTACTGCCTTAGGTAAGTCAAGGGAGGCAACTAACCGCACCACATCCACCGACTCATTCCCGAAATCCCCAACAAATAAGACTAAGTCAACACCCAACTTTTCCAGAGCAAGATTATCCTCTAGTTCCCATTGGTTGTGAACATCTCCAACTACGGCGATGTTGACTGGTTGCTCGTGATAACTGGTCATAGATTTATTCTTGTCGAACCATCTTCCAGGATAAATTAAGCATCACTGGATTTGGACATGTTCAAAGAAGGAGTTCAGGAGTATTCCTGTGGAGAAGGCTTCCCTAAGGGAGTTCAGAAGTTGGGAAAATTTACTTTTTGTTAAGTTTTGTTAAAAATGCCCTTCCCTTGCAGAAATTCTGCTTCCTACTGATGATGAATAACTAGAAGGCTTTTGATGATAGAAAAATGTTACATCACTCTACCTTGAAGGAAGACTGGGCATTACCATCAGTTCTGCATCCAATTTCCTTGGCTGCGAAGACACTGTATGGTGTGGTGTTAAGGTTGCTCTTCACTGCAATTGCTGTAGTTACTTTGTTAGTAGGAGCAATCGTCGCAGCCGTGTTATTACCGAAAGTTCGGAGTACATCTTTCGGACAGGCTACGCCAAGGGAGTTGGGACATCAAACAAAGGAAGAACAAGAAGATTAGAAACTAATTATATATAGCCGTTACTTTAGAGCGGCTAACTTGATACTTACTCAGTCAACTGAGCAACTAATTGACCAATTCACAAAGTCGTAACAAAGATGATTAGTCGAGTCTCAGAAAAAACCATGCATCTTGTCCGGTGGGGTCTGGCAATCGGCTGGCTGGTGTTAATTGTTTCCTTATTTTATGACCCCATCTCCCATCATCTAACTGATCCTAATAACCTACAGAGTCCTTTTCGCGATCATTTAATTAGCCTTGCTAGTGATCCTGTTCAATGCATAAAAGTGCAAGGAGAGTGCCTTCAGGAAGAAGCCTATCAAATGGGGACTAGAATTTTCTGGGGTATGGTAGTTCCTAGCGCCATTATGATTGTCCTAGTGTTTGGCCATGAAACTTGGCGGCGTATTTGTCCTCTGTACTTTCTGTCGCAAATTCCCAGGGCATTAGGATGGCCAGCACGACTCAAAATCAACAACAATTCTTGGTTAGTTCGTAATCATCTCTATCTACAATTTGCCTTGTTGTTTATTGGTTTGAACTGCCGAATTCTATTTATTAACTCCGCTAGATTAGTTTTTGGTCTGTTTCTACTCCTCACTATCCTTTCAGCAATAACAGTGGTTTTCCTTTATGGTGGTCGCAGTTGGTGTCATTATGTTTGCCCTTTTGGTGTGGTGCAGATGGTCTTTACTGGACCACGGGGTTTGTTAGACTCTCAAGCTCACAAAGCTCCAGCCAAAAGTATCACTCAGTCTATGTGTCGCACGGTAGACCAAACTACAGGAAAAGAAAAAAGTGCCTGTATTAGTTGTAAATCTCCTTGCCTGGATATTGATTCTGAACGTGCTTACTGGAATGACTTGACCAAGCCAGGACGGAAATTAGTTCAATACGGTTATTTAGGACTCGTCATCGGCTACTTCGTCTATTATGGATTGTACGCTGGTAATTTTGATTATTACTTCTCGGGGGCTTGGACCCATGAAGAGAATCAATTGAGTGGGCTTTTGAAACCTGGGTTTTATATTTTAAATGAGCCAATTGCTATTCCCAAACTCCTAGCCGTTCCCCTAACCTTGGCTTTTTTCGTGGGGATGAGTTACCTGATTTGTTCCCAGCTAGAAAAGGTAATGCGGGTTTATGGAAAACGACATAATCCCCAGATCTCTAGGGAACAAGCCTTGCACCAACTCTTTTCCCTTTGCACTTTTGTTGCCTTCAATACCTTCTTTATTTATGGAGGGCGCCCAGAAATTCTCCGATTACCTATCTCATTACAGCTAACGTTTAACGCTTTGGTAGTTTTGGTAAGCAGTCTCTGGCTCTATCAAACCTGGGGTCGTAATTCCCAACAGTATAAAACAGAGAGTTTAGCTCATAGCTTCCGCCGTCAGCTGAAAAAGCTATCCATCGATTTCTCAAAATTTTTGGAAGGTCGTTGTCTTGAGCAACTGAAACCGGAGGAGTTGTATGTTCTAGCTAAAGTCCTGCCCAATTCTACAAAACTAGACCGCAAGCAAATCTACAAAGGAGTGTTGGAAGAAGAGTTAGAGGAAAAACGTATTGAGCCTTCTCAAAGTCTGGAGACACTTAAGCCCATGCGCCAGAAACTTAACCTCAACAATGAAGATCATTATGCCGCTTTGACAGAGCTGAGCAGTGAGAAACCACACCTCTTGTATCCTCGCCGTCCACAACTCGAATACAGCGCTGCCAGGGAAAAATCTACCATTCGCACCACCCTCAAACGTTCCCAAAAAGAGTTTCCACAGTTAGGACGTACCCAACTTAGAAGTAAAAGAGACGCGGGGACGCGGGGACGCGGGGACGCGGAGAATTAAGGGACTTCTGCCATCTACCATCTACCTTCACGAATCAACAACCATCTACCTTCACGAATCAACACTAACCAAGTATTTTAACCATGAAGATCAAAGCAATTAATCCTCAAACAGACGAATTCCAAGAGATCCTCTTAAGACCCGAATCAGGCATGTCTGGTGAGTGTCTGATTGGCAGACATCCTAGTTGTGGTTTAGTCCTCAATAGTCCTGACGTCAGCTCCATCCATGGCAGAATTTTCTTCCATAACGATCAATTTTGCTTTACTGACTTGGGTAGTACCAATGGCTCCCAAATCGATAACCAAGAAGTTCCGATTAACCAAGTCCAGATCCTGAAGCCAGATCACTTGATCCGAATCGGCGGATTTGTTCTGACAGTTGGCGAGAGCGGAGCAAATGTCGATCGCTTACTACCCAAGACCCAGGATAATTTGGTAGGAGGGATCTCTTCTACCCAGACAAAGGAATGGTCAGGTAATTTAACTGTACGTTGTATACAAGTCATTGATGAGACACTGGATGTCAAGACTTTTCGCTTTGTCGCCGAACCCTCTGTACTCTTTACCTACAAACCAGGACAGTTTGTTACACTAGATTTGCAGATCAATGGCAAACGAGTCAAGCGTTCCTATTCTATTTCTTCAACTCCCTCACGTCCTCAGACTTTAGAGATTACCGTCAAACGAGTTCCTCCTCCCGTTGATACCCCGGATGTTCCACCGGGTCTAGTATCCAACTGGCTTCACGACAATGTAACCGTTGGCTCTCAGATCAAATTAAGTGCCCCCATGGGGAAATTTACCTGCTCAGGCAATCCTGCTAAAAAACTGCTGTTGATTTCAGCAGGTAGTGGCATCACACCGATGATGTCCATGTCTCGCTGGATTTGTGACACGGCGAACGATATTGATGTTACCTTTGTCCACAGTACCCGTAGTTCCCGCGACATTATCTTTCGGGAAGAATTAGAGTTGATGGCGGCTCGACATCCCAATTTTAAGCTGGCAGTGACCACGACTCGCCCAGAACCGGCAGAAGCTTGGTCAGGTTACACGGGTAGACTCAATGAATTGATGCTAAAATCAATTGCCCCTGACTTCAAAGATCGCGCCGTTTATGTTTGTGGACCAGATAGTTTCATGGGAGGGGTGAAAACCATGCTGGAGGGACTTGATTTCCCCATGCAGAACTACTCCCAAGAAAGCTTTGGTCCTCCGAAGAAGTCGAAAAAGTCATCAAAACCCCAAGCCAAGGCCAAATCAACATCTGTTAGTCTGCCCCTAGTACCATCTACTATCTTCGATCAGTCCCTTACCAATGGACATCATACAACAGCATCGGTTATTCCCTTGCCCACACCTCCTGTAACCTCCACCTCCTCTGAACCCGTTGTCGTCTTCGCCAAGTCTGGGAAAGAAGTATCATGCGATCACGAAGACTCTATCTTGGAAATCGCTCAACAAGAGGGGATTGAGCTTCCCTACGGCTGCGGCATGGGTGCTTGTGGCCAATGCAAGCTGCGCAAGTTAGAAGGGGAAGTAAATTATGATGAAGACCCTGGATGTGAGCAAGAGTATATTCTCACTTGTATCGCTAAACCTGCTGGACGGGTTGCGATTGAGGCTTGAGCAAGACAGAAGTAATTGAAGATTTCTTGGTGGCACTGGCATCTTGCCAGTGCTTTCATAGTTAGGGTCTGCTGAATAAGTAATGAGTAATGAGTAATGAGTAATGAGCAGTAGTTGGACTTCAGTCCAAAAAGAAGAAGAGAAATAATTCTTTTCAAAATTCTTGCATTCAAAATTGTTAAGATTTTTGTGGTGGAAATGGTTATTACTGATACATTAAGCTCCAATATAATTCAGACTTATCAAATTACCGTTCACTTATCTGATTCAGTAAACCTTATTTACCTGAAATTAAACTTATTTTAATAATTTGATGAGAGATTAATTTAAGTTAATCTTGCTTCCTCTTGAGTTAGAGCTAAAAATCAAAAAAAGTATTGACTTTTACTGTTTTGTCTAATAAGCTGACTAGCAATGCTGAAATTTACTTAAAAGTTTTCCCGCCTCTATTAGGTGATTAAGACCATCTGTAGGGGCAAGGAAAACCTATTAAAAAGATAGCATTAACCAATGTAAATCCAATCATTAGGATAATAAAATCAAATCATGCAAAAACTACGCAACGCCTTAGTGGCATTAGTCCTTGCCGTAGCTCTTACTTTGCTGCCTGCATTGTCTGCTAGCGCTAATGAATATCATCCTGGACTCCAGTTTACCATTCAGCCAGGAACAGGAGACTTTTTAGAATTCCAAAGCGGTCCGATCTTCTCCCCAGATCATGAAGTTCATGTCTATTATGATTCCCTAAGGCTGGCTCAGCCTGCAAATCCAAGCTGTCCTGAGTTTAAGGATTTGACTAAGGTAAAGGGTTACGTGATGTCTGATAATAGCGGCGACTTTAAGCCATTCGACCTGGTATCACTAGACCCCCCTGCTATTGATTACGTAAAGTTTGGTAGTTTTAAAACCCCCCCTTGCTTTAAAGGTAGTGGTGAAATCCAGATCTGGTTCCAGGGATGGGACGATAAAGGCAACAAATGTTACGACAGTGATTTCGGCAACAATTACAAATTCCCAGTGATTTGTGAAAAATAATAAGTTTTAACTCATCCCACGACTAAAGTAGGTGGGATGCAAGCGTTAGCAAGTTGTTAGTTGTTAGTTGTTTGTCAAAAAACAAAAAACAAAAAACAAACAACATTTGCGAATGCGAAGCATGGTGAGCAACGCGAGGCAAAGCATGGTGAGCAACGCAAGGCAAAGCATGGTGAGCAACGCGAGGCAAAGCGGCGGGCGGCTATCCCTCCCATCCCTGAAGGAATGGGCTTCCCGCCGCTTTCGGTTGAGTCTCGAAACAATTCTCAGGAGTTAAGAGACAACCGAAAATTCTGTAGAGACGCGCCTGCCTTTATGATGCCCTAAGGGCTGTGGGCGCGTCTCTACATTTATTCATTGTGGAACTGGCATCTTGCCAGTATGCTAATATTGGGGAAATCCGTGGGTAACCGAGGAATTCGAGTGCCCAAAACTAGGATAAATGCTTCATTTCTTGTTACTTGTTACTTGTTACTTGTTACTTGTTACTTATTCAGCAGACCCTACTTAAGTGCCATTCCGTTAAAGCTGTTGCCTTACCCAAGACCGAAACATTTGTTCTGCTTCTACTTCATCTTGTTGAGCCTGGTTGAGAAATTCGTAGAGATGTTCTTTAGGAACAAAGGGGAAGGTTGGACTAGATTCTACTTCCCTATATTGTCCAGCTTGCAGTTGATAAATCCGCCAGATTCGCCCATTATAGCGCCAAAATTCTGGTACTCCCATACTGGTGTAGAGTTGCAACTTGTTAATATCAGTATGGGTGATGTCAATTTCAACGACTAAATCCGGTGGCGGATCATGCTGGAGATTTACCTTTCTACCAGCAACAAGGGGTTGATTTTGTATATAGTAAGCATTGTCAGGTTCTGGACTACGATCAAGGTCTTCTCTTTCCAGGGTGGTAGACCCCATGGTTTTGATTTTTAGTCCCATTTCGACTACTAAAATGCGAATAAACAACTCAATGAATCTGCTGTGCGACTCATTGAGTTGTTTATTCA
>JAAHGR010000194.1 GCA_010672425.1 Symploca sp. SIO2E6 | reverse complement strand
AGGTGAGCATCTTTACCAAACTCGTCCCTGGCTATTTATAGTCTTGCTAGTAGTCAATGCCCTAGCTAGCTTAAGCGTCATCCGGGTATTTGGCTTAATTTTCGGTGGCAAACCCCAGCCGATGAGTGAGCGCTCGCCAGAAGTTCACTGGCCAATGATCTTCCCCATGTTACTACTAATGGGATTTGTTCTGCACCTACCCCTGATCCTACTACAATGGCAACTGATACCAGCATGGTCTGCCCTTAATCCTACGGTAGCTGGCTTGTTCGTGTTATCGAGTGCTATCGGCTGTGGTATTGGAGCATTTCTCTACCTTAATGATCGCTATGCCAAACCCGTGGTTTTTGGCAACCAATCCTTACAAAACTTATTTGCCTACGATTTTTACACCCAAAAACTCTACCGCCTCACCGTGGTATTTGTCGTTGGTTTAGTATCTCAAGTCATTGCCTGGTCTGATCGTTATATTGTGGACGGATTAGTCAATGTAGTAGGAATGGCAACTATTTTTAGTGGACAAAGTTTGAAATACAATGTCTCCGGCAAAGGTCAGTTTTATGCCCTAACCATTCTCCTAGGAATAGCCTTGTTTGGCTTACTGATCACTTGGCCATTTTTATCAGATATTTCCCTAATTATCGGTAGTTAGCACTAGGGTAGCCAGGGAGATGGGGAGATGGGGGGATGCTCTTATCCGAATAGTATTGAGCTGGGGGAAACAAATCAGACACAGAGACGCGGAAATGTGGAGACAAACAACAAACAACAAACAACAAATAACAAATAACAAATAACAAACAACAAACAACAAAAATGCTCACTACCTTAATTTGGTTACCTGTATTAGGTGCTGCCATAGTCGGGTTGATACCCGGAAACCTCACCGGTTCGCGGATACGTTCCGTGGCTCTAGCGATCGCAACAGCGATCTTACTGATTACTCTCTGGCTAGGTTGGCAGTTTGATCTCACCAATCCAGGAATGCAGTTTACAGAATCTTTACCTTGGATTCCTCAAATCGGCTTAACCTATAAACTAGGTGTTGATGGCCTATCTTTTCCCTTACTTGCTCTGAGCAACTTCCTGACAGTTATTGTGCTGTTGAGCGGTAGGAATGAAGTTGAACGTCCCCGGCTTAAATACGCTCTGATTCTACTAGTTAATGCTGGTGTTGCCGGAGCTTTTCTTGCCCAGAATTTATTGCTCTTTGTCATCTTCTACGAAGTAATCTTAATTCCCCTGTACCTGTTAATTGCCATTTGGGGAGGGGAAAAGCGGGAATATGCAGCAATGAAGTTTCTCCTGTATACAGCAGTATCCGGAGTTCTGATTCTAGGTGCATTTTTGGGAGTAACTTGGTTTTCCCATGCCAGCAGCTTCGACTACGGAGCCATCAACACTCAAAACTTACCCTTAATCACTCAACTGCTTCTCCTGACAGCCATATTAATTGGCTTTGGCATCAAAATCCCACTAGTTCCTGTCCATACCTGGATGCCAGATGCTTATGTTGCAGCCTCTCCAGTGGTAGCAATTATTTTAGGTGGCATGGTTGCCAAGTTAGGAACCTATGGTTTAGTCAGATTTGGCTTGCAGCTATTCCCCGAAACCTGGGCATTGGTGGCTCCGGGACTATCAATTATCGGCGTAGTGAGTGTCATGTATGGCGCCTTAAGTGCGATCGCTCAAAAAGACATCAAGCGTATGGTAGCCTATAGTTCCATTGGTCATATGGGCTACATCGTTGTCGCCGCCGCCGCACTTACTCCCTTAAGTCTCCTGGGTGCTGTCTCTCAGATGGTAAGTCACGGTTTAATCCTGGCAATTCTGTTTTATCTAGTGGGTATTATTGAAGCCAAAGTGGGGACTCGGGATTTGGATGTCCTCAATGGATTAATGAATCCTCTACGGGGTTTACCCCTAGTGAGTGCTCTCCTCATTTTAAGTGGTATGGCCAGCGCTGGTATTCCTGGTTTAGTCGGTTTTATTGCCGAATTTCTTGTCTTTCAAGGTAGTTATGCCGTATTCCCCTGGCAAACCCTCCTTTGTATCCTAGCCTCTGGCTTAACCGCCGTTTACTTCGTCATTCTCCTGAACCGCACCTGCTTTGGCAAGCTAGACAGCAATCGAGCCTACTATCCCAAAGTTGTGTTCTCGGAAAAAATTCCAGCTTTCGTTTTAGCCTTCCTCATCCTATTTTTGGGAATACAACCTAGCTACTTAGTGCGTTGGTTAGAGCCAACTACCACAGCAATGGTGGCGGTGGTTCCTGTTGTTAACCATCAGCAAGTTGCTATCAGCCAAAAAGCTGAGATGCTGATAGCTAACTAAATGGATAAGCTTCGTAGGTTGGGTCGAGGTAACGAGACCCAACACTCTGGAGTGGGCTGTGTTGGGTCACGAAGAAAGCTCTACCAACCTACATTTTTAGCTGTGCTACGCCACTACAAAATAAGCAATCGCACATTTACTCTTCCCAATTCCCAATTCCCAATTCCCAATTCCCAATTCCCTTACAAAAACAATGACTACAACCATAGATCAATCTCCAGAAACCCAACCCAAATTACCTCCTTCTGCCCATGAATTTGCCGATATCGTTCATCGCCTCGAAGCCGGGGGAGCAATGATACCCGACACGCCAGAAAATCTGATGCAAATTGTCGGCATCTGGAAAGCTTATGCCGTGCCGATGGATTTTTACTGGCGTGACTTACTTTATATTGCTGAGCGAGTCTTTTTAAATCCTTTCCCCTTCTTTAAATACTTCCTACCCAAAGAATATTTAGAACGGCATAATCATTATGCTGGAGATGATGCTGAAGCAAGAGTTTGGCGTGGTGAAGCCACTGCTCATCCGGAACTTGTAGCCTTTATTGAGAAAGGCGAAACCCGAAAAATGCCCAAGTGGTTCCATCACCTGTGGCACGACCGGATTAATATGGAGTTTGCGGAAGTTTGTATGCGCTCAATGCTCTGGCATCGTCATCTGTCGGCACCCACGAATAAATTTGACCCTTACCTGGACACTGAGGAATATAAAGCCAATGCCGATCGAGCCATTAAAGCTTACTTTAAAAACAATCCCTTAATGCTGGCACTGCATAAGCTATTCCCTGAAATGTTTATTGAGCAGTGCCGTCAAGCATCTTATTACAGCAATTTGGGACTATTTTGGGAAGTAATGGCTCCCGTATTTTTTGAAGTCTCAGACCTGTATGATGAGGGTAAAATTACCACAGTTCCAGAAGCCATGAACTTTTTGGTGCAGGGGATATTTGCGATCGCCCAACGTCCCATTTACCATCATGTGTATGTGGGAGATCAATGTTACGAAGTTATCCCCAAGTCTCAAGGCTTCACCTGGCTATATGATGCGGCACTTCCCTATGTAGAAGCGGTATTCTATCGCACCGCACCATTTAGGGGAACGAAGTCTTATAATGCTCAAGCAGGGGAAGTTCCTAGGGACCAGAAAGATTTCCACTATGGAGTACTCTATGCGGATAAATTCCCCGTTGGTTCAGCCGGGATTCCACCCACACTACTAATGCAGGACATGTATCACTTCCTGCCACCTTATCTTCAGGAGTTTTATGCCCAGCGGTGTCGGGGTGAGGATGATATCTTAAATCAAATTGGGGTAACCTTCCAGCGATCGATGTACTGTGTGACTTCTGCGGTAATTCAAGCATTGCGGACTGCCCTTCATTATCCTTTAGATGATCCTAATCCGGAGCATTTGCAGGCAAATCGGGCATTCTTTGAAGCACAATTAGACCGATTCTGTAATCCTGAATACGGGATGCGGGATGCAGCGCGTTTGCGGAATATTCAGACAGCAGATTATCAGTAGTTAGACTGCTAGATCCCCGACTTCTTGGTTGAAGAAGGTGATGACTCGACAAATAGCAAGAAGAAGTCGGGGGTCTACCGAGACCATACTCCAGATGTCCGACTTCTTTAAGAAGTCGGACATCTTGCCTACTTTGGTATACTAATGCAAATCCTCTTGAGGGCGCATGTTGGTTGAGGGCGCATGTTGGTTGAGGGCGCATGTTGGTTGAGGGCGCATGTTGGTTGAGGGCGCATGCAATGCGCCCCTACGGTCATATACAAATTAGGAAAATTAGCGATCGCACTAATGAGGAGGTGTTTTAACCTAGTGGTGTGACACACTTAAAATGAGGGAATAGATTTTGGCTCAAACCCTTATTTGACAAGGAAGCCGTCGATTTCCTATTCCACCATTTTAGCTGTGTCACGCCACTAGCCTGTTTCAATCTCCTATAAGATAATTACATCCAATGGCATCAAGGTCAGTTCCCAATAAATAAATTTAGGGGCTTGTGACCGTTCAATTCTTCAATTCTTCAATTCTTTAATTCTTTAATTCTTTAATTCTTTAATTTCTCTGGTCATTACTTGATATTAGATCTCATGAACCGATCTACTTACATCGATACAACTGATAGGGAACACCAATACGGTGATGCTGAGTAGGATCAAGGGTGCAAGTTGTTTGGTTGGCAACCAGAAGCTGCGGTGGATAGGCTGGTAGGATCAGTCCTGGACCCACTACCCAAAGATTCTGAGGTGGTACTGGCAATTTGGGCAGTTCGGACAATTTTTGCCAGACTAAGTGATATCCTGACTCTATCTTCAAGAAACCAAAGTAAGTATCAGGATTAACTTCAGAAACTGTAGATTTGAGTTGCTCAATTGCCAGGGAAAAACTCAATCCTAAAGCAACCTCTTGCAAACTATGATATCCCATCACCATCACTAGAGGAGCGGCTGGCTCTAGGTTCATATTCTCTGCTACTTGCTGAGGATGGAAGGGCTTGATAAACACCAAGTTAGCAACTACTAAAATACTACTCAATAAAGCAACACCCAAGGGGAATAAATTTTGCCATCTCCTCGTGACTTGAAAGTGGGGAATGGGGAATGGGGAATGGGGAATTGGGAATTGGGAATTGGGAATTGGGAAGAGTCTACCTTCATCCTCTGGTGGTGAATTTTTTTCATCGGGACAGGCTCTGGTTCCCCTCCTGGGAGGGGTTAGGGGTGGGTTCTGTCTCTGGTTCCCCTCCTGGGAGGGGTTAGGGGTGGGTTCTGCCTCCTGCCTCCTACCTTCTTGTACGAGACTGGCTCCTAACAAAGCAGCCACTGCTGGGTAGTAGACAAAATGATATCTAGGGGCGATAGTAATATCCTTACCAAGAAAGTAGATAATCGCCACAAATTGCAGTAGCACGCAGAAAATGAAACCTAAGAGGGTTAGGGTGGCTAGATGAGTTTGAGGTTGCTGCCAGAGTTGCTTTACTCCCCGAAACAATTTGCGGCTGAGCCAACTACCAAACGCGATCGTTAATAAGACAAATGGTATCTGAATCCACAATGGCTGTCCTTCTACTGGCAGAACAATTACCATTGTTAGCCAAGCTATCAGAGTTTGGTAGAGGGGTGCAACATTTTCTGGTTGCGGGAGCCAGCTGGTTGCTGGACTCCCAAAATCCCTCAACAGAATTGGCAGCCAAGGTAGATAACTCACTCCTACTCCCACCACTACTAGCATTACCGACTGCCAACTACCACTAGGTAACACCTTGCGTTGCCAGTACATAATGCCAATGAGAGTTAGTAACTGTGCCATGAAAGCCAGAAGAAAAAAATAGTGGACATAGCAACCGATGCTATTGAGTATTCCCCAAGACAACCAAATAACTAATGGTGGTGGTTGCCGTCGGTAATAGAGATAATGCTGAATTAGCAATAATGCCAACAACCCTAGAGTAATTAACAGTACTGGTAAAGTGTAGTGACGTGCTTCTTGGGAGAGATAGACAGCAAAAGGAGAAACCGCCATGAAAGTAGCTCCCATTAATCCAGCAGTTGGAGAAAAAGCGAGGCGATTGAGACAGTAAATCCCTGGTATGACCATCACCCCTATTAAAGCCGGTAGCGATCGCATTTTCCAACTCAAGGATGCATCTAATGGTGTAACCCAACTCAACCACTGATGCATCAAGCAAAAAAACAGAGGAGGATGGGTTGATTGCTTGGCAATATTTTCGACAATTGCTGGACAATTGACACCTGCTTTAAAGGTAAAAATTGTCTCTAGCACTAAGGGAGGAAACATTGCCTCTAGAGGCAAATCATCATAATTCTGCCCTAGACTAAATAAAGTACTAATTACTTCGTCTAACCAGAGAGGTTTCAAGTCCAGATGCCAAAATCTCAAAACTGCTCCCAAAGCAATCACCCCAATCAACATCAAGTAATGATGAAGAATTGAAAATTGAAAATTGAGAATTGATCTCCCCATCTCCCCTGTCTTCCTTGTCTGCCTTGTCTTCCCCATCTCCTTCGTCTCCCTTATCTCCCTAAGCGTGTGGGGGTAAGACCCCACACCCCTAAACTCTGGAGAGAGAATAATATTTCTCTAACGGTAAATAAATTAAGTTTCATTTTATTCTATGCAAGCTACAGTAAGTCTTATACCCGGTGCCATATCTGAGATCTTCGCTCAGGCTACCAGTTCTGGTTACATCACCCGTGCTGATCAATATGGATTGATGGCAGCAATGTTGGATGATTCAATAACCGAAGAAGAAAGAGCTGCTATAGATAGGTTATTGCGTGCTTTTTATCGAGGACGGATGAAGGTAGTTGATGAGCTCTCGACACTCTCGTAAATTAGGAAATGGGGAATTGGGAATTGGGAATTGGGAATAGTGGCGTGACACACCTAAAATAGTGTAATAATCTATCTCCCCACACTCCCCCCTCTTCCCACACTTCCCACACCCCTCTTCTCGAAAGGCTTTCGCTTATCTTAGCGTCATTCCATCCACTGGCGAGTGCCGAAAAATTGGCAGGAGAGAGAAGCAACTTTGGCTGCTGCATTCAAAGCCTCAGTAAAATTTTCTTTCAGGATGTAGTGACAAAAAGCACCATGAAAAACGTCACCAGCACCTAAGGTATCAACTGTAGTAATTGGAGGTATCGTTAATTTACCTGAGATCCCATTACTGTAGTATCTAATCGGTTTTTCTCCTTGGGTAATCGCAATATGAGGAACCCCAGCAGCAGCAAGATAGGTAATTACTTCCCCACTGTTGCTGCAACCCGGCGGATAGAAATTAGCCGAACAAATTGCATAATCTACAAAAGGCAAAACAGTTTCAAATCCTGGCTTCCAGCTGCCACCATCAATCACCACTACAAGATTATTGCTTTTAGCTGACCGAGCGAGCGCTAGTCCGACTGCCATTTGGTGACCATCGACCATAACTACATCAATTCCAGAGAGAATGTCAAGAGGCAGTTGGTCACTGCCGACTTGCATTTTAGTAGCATTGATAGAAATTACTGCGCGATCCCCACTACCTTGAGTAACCATAATTGAAGAAACTGGGGGTGGCTCAGGGATAGTGGAGTCAAGATCAATAATCTCCACCCGATAAGTTGCCAAATCCCTTCTAATTAGTTCCGTAATCGGGTGTTTGCCAACAACTCCCAAAATGCTTGCTTGATAACCCAAGTAACTAAACGTTACCGCCGCATTAGTTGCCGGACCACCAGCAGCAACTGTATAGTCAGAAGCTACTACTTTTTGGTTACTGTCTGGTAATTGGTCAGTGAGGTAAACCAAATCCAAGGTAACCATACCAACAAAAAGGCCATTTTTCATCAGAAAATTGGGTCTGAAACCCCGTCCTTCCAGGACGGCTTTACATTTAATGTGTTAGAATGTGAACATGACTCAGAAGGCATTCAAGTATCGTTTTTACCCAACTCCGGAGCAAGAACAATTGCTCCGAAAAACTCTTGGTTGTACCCGACTTGTTTACAATCGCGCACTTGTTGCTCGAACACAATGCTGGTACTCTAGACAAGAGCGAATTGGGTACAAGCAGACTTCAGCAATGCTAACAGACTGGAAGAAGGAGCCGGAATTAGCTTTTTTGAACGAAGTCAGTTGTGTTCCACTTCAGCAAGGACTGAGGCATTTGCAGCAAGCGTTTAGCAATTTCTTTGCTGGACGGGCAAAATATCCTAACTTCAAAAAGAAGCGTAATGGAGGTAGTGCAGAGTTTACCAAGTCTGCATTTCGGTACAAGGACGGAAATGTCTCTCTGGCAAAGTGCTCTGAGCCGTTACCAATTCGTTGGTCTAGAAAATTACCTAATGGCGTTATACCATCTACTGTCACTGTAAGCC
Source organism: Symploca sp. SIO2E6 (assembly GCA_010672425.1). Lineage (GTDB taxonomy): Bacteria > Cyanobacteriota > Cyanobacteriia > Cyanobacteriales > Coleofasciculaceae > Caldora. The sequence continues at coordinate 3,344 of JAAHGR010000194.1, read as the reverse complement.
TAACTCCATCTGGTCGATGGCACGTCTCTTTGTTGGTTGATGTGGAAATTAAGCCACTTCCGAAAAAGGCCAAAAATGTAGGAATTGATTTGGGTATAACCAACTTGATTACTACAAGCGATGGCGACAAGATTGCTAACCCGAAAACATTCAAAGCTAAATACCAGAGACTAAGGAAGGCACAAAAAGCGTTGTCTCGCAAGCAAAAAGGTTCTTGCAATCGAGAGAAAGCGAGACTGAATGTTGCCAGGATACACGCTCAAATAGTAGATGCTAGAACTGATTTTCTTCCCTTCGGGACGCTGCGCGAACAAAAGCTGACCACCCAACTGATACGCGATAACCAAGTGATTGTAGTTGAGGACTTGGCTGTGAAGAATATGGTCAAGAACCATAAGCTAGCTAATGCCATTTCGGATGCAAGCTGGTCTGAAATGGTGAGGCAATTGAAGTATAAATCTGAGTGGTACGGGAGAGAACTGGTCAAAATTGACCGTTGGTTTCCATCTTCCAAGCGATGTTCCCACTGTGGACATATTGTGGAAAAGATGCCTCTCAATATTCGACAGTGGGAATGTCCTGAGTGTAGTGCTGAGCATGACCGGGATATAAACGCTAGTGTGAACATTTTGGCGGCAGGGCTTGCCGTGTCAGTCTGTGGAGCTACCGTAAGACCTGAGCAGAGCAAGTCTGCAAGGGCTGGTGCGATGAAGCAGAAACCCAAATTGTGTTAGCGCAGCGGTGCGTAGCACGGTTTGGGAATCCCCGTGCCTTTAGGCCGGGGAGGATGTCAACAAATCTTCCCATTCCCCAATTCCCAATTCCCAATTCCCAATTCCCTATTCCCTATTCCACTGTATGACCAACAGATGAGATCATCTGTTTAATTGCCTCTTCAGAAGCTTCACTCTCAATGCTAACTATCTTTGTCGTTAAGTCCACTTTGACTCTAGCTTCTGACTCATGGGAGAGGATCTCTTCAGTAATCGTCTTAGCACAGCTATCACAAGCGATACTAGGAACCTTCAATGTTATTGTTGCCATAGTTAAAACCTAATTCCTCTGTTTCTACATTAAACTTAGATCTTGCACTATGCATCATATATACTTGAATTTGGTCAGTTAGAACAATCAATTCCAATACTGAAACAGTCAAATCTTATCACTGTTGCCAGATGAGCTGTTCCCTGTTGCCTCTCTTCACAAGTCAATTTTCTTGATTGCGTGCAAGATCTAAGTTAAACACCAATCACATATTTGCGCCACTCCTGATGTTGTCCACCATTAACATGCTTAGCAACTTCAAAGTGGAGGCTACTGTAGGGTTTGCGGGGTTGAGTCCGTAGTATCATATTTGCTTCTTTGGGGGTGCGGTTACCTTTTTTGACATTACAGCGCACACAAGCAGCGACCATATTCTCCCATGAATCCCCCCCTTGGCGAGAACGAGGAATGACATGATCTAGGGTTAAATCATCACCAGTGTAACCGCAGTATTGACAAGTATGACCATCACGGTAGAGGATATTTCTACGGGTAAGGGGAATTTCTTTGTAAGGGACTCGAACGTAATGTCGCAGTCGAATAACCGTAGGCAGCGGGAACTCTGGATAAATATATTTACCATCATGTTCAACATGCTCTGCCTTACCTTTAAGCAACAAAACAACCGCTCGTCGCCAGTTGGTGATGTTCAGCGGTTCATAGGAAGCGTTTAACACCAAAACCTTACCCATGGTGATCGCAATGATGAGAATATTCCCAGATACTAGCACAGTTAATTAAATCTCGCTGTGCTGGAACTAATTAGTGCTCTGAAGGCAGGAGGCTGCAAGGCAGGAGGCTGCAAGGCAGGAGGCAGGAGGCTGCAAGGCAGGAGGCTGCAAGGCAGAAGGCAGGAGGCAGGAGGCAGGAGGCTGCAAGGCAGGAGGCAGGAGGCAGTCCCCATGAAAAAATTTTTCACCACCATGCATGAAAGTAGACTCTTCCCTGTCCCCAATTCCCAATTCCCAATTCCCAATTCCCAATTCCCAATTCCCTATTCCCTATTCCCAATTCCCAATTCCCTATTCCCTATTCCCTATTCCCTATTCCCTATTCCCAATTCCCAATTCCCTATTCCCTATTCCCTATTCCCTATTCCCTACCCCATAACGGTTCTGAAAGTGCCGCTGCTACTGCCTGGAGACATCTGTGATCCTTGATCATCCAGACATGGATCAGAACTGGAATCTTCACCTCTTTCCCTACCGGCATCCGAGAACTACTTGCAGGGAAAATCATCAGATCAAAAGGAGTCCAAAGTCTGGTGAAATTCAAACTCTCCAGCATCTGGCAATCCCGATTCAAGTCCTGGAGAAACTTGCTATTGGGACGCATCTGAACACAACCAAGACGTGATAAGAGATAGGCCGTCCAAGTACCATTGTTGGGAGCAGAAATGTTAACGTAGCGTTGTACTCGTTTAATACCCCCTAGTCGTTGGATGTAGTAACGTGATACCAAACCCCCCATACTGAAACCAACTATATCTAGGGGTTTTTCCGGGTCAAAGTGCCGCTCAATATAATCCGCTACTTGTTTTGCTAATTGCTCAAGACTGGCAGTGCCATTGTTGGGGATGAGGTTTAAGCCATCTACTGACCAACCTTGCTCCTCTAGATAGGTAGACATATAACGAAAAATAGCCTTTGTGTTACTAATGCCGTGAACCAGCAACACTCGATTGCGATCGCTCAAGGTATCCAACCGTTCCTCGACTAGTCCTGGGTTAGACATGGGCTCAGTACCAAATATGAGATAATTGTTAATTAAGATAAATCATCTTGTGGATTTTACGATCCTCGCTGAGAAAAATCATGCTATTTAGGGACTAATTGTTAAATTTTATTAAGAATCTTCTCTAAATCTTGCAATGAGTCGCAGTAAAAAATCATAATTCAAGCTGTCTGTAACTTTTGGAGCAGCTCGATCAGACCTAAGCGATCGTAGAAAGTCGCAGTCATCAAGACCATTTTGGATCAAAGTTGGGATAGTCTACTCCCATTTTTGGTTGCCCAGTCAAACTCATCTAATCAGTGCAGGAGTATTTTATAAATGCTTAATCCTCTCAAAAGTCTTTTTAAAAAGCAGGAATTCTACTTAGAACTAGACGAATCAGAAACGGGAAAGGTTACACCCCAGTCTCCAGACGAGAAGCAAAAACCAGCTGAAGTTAAATCTACCGAACCAGCGAAGCAACCAGAACCAGTTAAAGCTAAGTCTGCTCAACCTGCCAAGAAGCAAAAAAAGGCAGTTAAAGCTAAGTCTGCTCAACCTGTCAAGCAGCCAGAACCAGTTCCAGC
>JAAHGR010000193.1 GCA_010672425.1 Symploca sp. SIO2E6 | reverse complement strand
GATTCTTCCTTGCGCTCACCACTGATGGCAACAGTATCTTTTGTGACTTCCACATTCAAATCCTTGGCTTCCATTCCTGGGATTTCTAGTTTGAGCTGGATAGCATCTTTGGTTTCGGAAAGTTCAGAAATTAAATCAATTACTACGGTTTCCTGTAAAATTGAGGCTCAAGGAGAGCAAGAGTTGTTTCATTCCATCCCTCTTGGGCAAACCTCAAACGCTAGCTTGTGCCGAGTTCGTTCAGTATTCTTTGCTTCCATCCAAGAATGAAATAGCAATAAGTAAATGTACGTAAATATACGTATATCGTAACGGTATGTTTAAAGGGTGAAACAATTACCTCGCAATCATCTTAGCTATTCACTAGAAGTCTAAATTAGTTTTTTTACACTGATCTACTTACAAAAAGTATTGGATAATTGGAATTATTTTCAATAACTCCTCCCTCTATAGAAATATTTTTACAGTTTTTGCAGCTAAATTAAAGTACTCGCCAACTAGAAAGTGCTCGAAAGTGATCGCTTAATTCAGTATATTTACTGAGTAAAAAATTAGAACTTTATGATGTATAGTATGATCTAGAAAATTTTCTACACAGCGAAATTGCTGGAAAAGCTAAGTTTATGCCCGCTAAGACAGTTTTGTTTCAATCGTCAATCAAACCAATTGCTACTATTCTCCAAGAGCTTGGGATTGAAGGATTAGGGGAATTTCAGGAAAAAACCGGCCTGTATTCCCAATGGCCCCAAGCTGCTCAGTGGCAATCTTACGTAGCTGCGATCGCCAACAACATCTGTTATCTGCCAAAGCCTCAAACTGCCGAACAAATTGAGACTGAACTGGCTGACATTGAAAAAGACTTCAACAATTACCTGCAAATCAACACTACCGCAGGCAAACCAAAAGACCATGACGCTTTAATTGAAGACTACTCCCAGGTCAGCTGGATGCTGGAGCGCAGTCAACAGGTAGGCCAGCAGATTCGTCATCCATCCCAGTCTGCTCACGCTACTTATCCCTATTTCTTGCGCCAGTTGCTGCTTCACTTTGCCCTGCTGAGCGTTCGTGACACCCAGGAAGATCCGCTGGCACAAACCAGCATGATTGAATTATTCAAAGACGCCTATCGCTACTTGGCTAATGCCATGCAATCGGCCTATACCTATCGAGCCAGCCAGATTCAGCTCGAACTGACCGGCTCCTACCAAAATCGGCTTTTCATAAAAGACAGCTACTTTGGCCATCCCCTAAGTCAGGAAGTCCCCTTGGGTCAGACTAGCCCCGATCTCTTTGTCTTGCAAACCTATGTGAGGGCTTGTCTTGCCAAAGACTACGCCATCCAAACCCAATTACACCAGGGCTGCACCGCCATCGATCAACTCATCGCTGGACAAATTACCCCGCCCAACTCTTCAATCCAGAAAGAAGATTACGGTTCAGCTACAGATATTTGGACTAGGTATTGCGAGCAATGGACTGACGCCACTACCGAAGCTTGGGAAGCAGCTAAAACATCTGCGAGTGCCTTGGTGGGCAGCGCGGCTAGTTTAAGTAAAGAGACTCCAATAATCGCAGTCCAAGGCTCTGCTTCTGATCCATCCCCCCCCGATCCCAGCCGCAGACCAATCGCTCAAGCTATCTGTGACGCCATTAGTGATGATGATATTGTCGGGCCGGCTAGATTTAAGGATGGGTCGCTCCCTCTGCCCAAGAAGACCGACATCATACAAGGAGTATTCACGTTTGTTAAATGGATCATCTCGGTGACCTCTGACAAACCCACTTGGGAAGAAGTCGTGAGGGAACTGGAACGCCGGATTAAGCTTTTGCTCAGCGAACACGAACGAGAGCGAATCAAGAATCAGATTAAAGGAATTGAAAACAACTACGATGATTTCTTGAAGCTGTTTGCACTTGAAGTGGAGCAAGATCCGGATGTTCCGATGAACGAGCAACACCGCACAAGACTGATTGGGGTGATCCAACTCTGTCGATTTATCCAGCCTGCCATCTACGAGCCTGCCATTTCACCCTATATCTCTGCCCCCTATGTAGATCGGTTTTTCTTTGTTTTTGCTTCTGCTTTGGCAACAGCCCAAATTTATCTGCCAGAGTATCAAGAGTTTCTGTTCGTTTTATTCCAGGACACCACTGAATATTTTGATCGGGCACGCAATCAGCTGCGCAATGAACGGCATAATGAAATCAAGCTAGATAAAGGGTTTGTATATGGTTCAGGTGATCAAACTTGGGTCTGGGATTACCGAAATGATGCTCGTCCAAATAACTCGGGAGGACCACGACAGCTTGCCAATAACAAAGTAAGAGGACATGAAAAGACTCGGAATTACATGCATCCTAAAGCAGTTCTGCGGGGGTTTGCAGTTAATTTATCCCGACCCGCTAAAAATGTCTCCAGAGTCATGGACGCTGTTATTCCTCACTTGCCAGAGCAGAATGTTTGGGATCGGAGAACTCCCTGGGGAGATTACCTTAACAGTTATTTGCCTCAACAGATGAATGATCTGAAGTACTGGGGTCGAATGTTGGAAGGCACTCCCAATGCAAGTGCGATCAATCATGGGCTTTATACCTATCCCAACGAAGATGCGGAAATTCCCAAATACCAAACTGACGATCCTGAAATCAAGTCAGTACTCGATCCCAATCAATAGCCCCAATACAGAAAAAAACCGTGGTTGACAGGTAAGGGTTATACCGAATCCGGGTTAATCCCCCCCCCGTTTTGAGAAAACCGCGAAACCCGCTCTGAGACGTTGCATGCAACGTCTCAGAGCGGGTAGGAAATAACGGGGGTATCTATGTAGTACAGAAGGAAAGGAGCAAGGAAAGCAAGATATTCGGGAATTATAACTGTTTATCCTTTCCTTGATATTAACTCTGATTTGGTAGAGTTTTTGGTAACTAATGTTTGCACTCCAGAATAAATCGTTAGATACTCAATACCGTTTACCCTTACAGCAGCTATTGTCCTGGTCAGAGGCAGAAGACTTTTCGGTCTTGAGCAGCGTCAAATTTTCTCAGACATCGCTGAACTTTAGGCGCTATGGTGTCGAGATCTCTACGTTGGGGTTGTTTTCACTGAGCCCACGATTCCAGGATTTGCTACAGCAGCTGTCTTTCCCTGTGGCTGCTTACGAGCTTTTGTCTCTGTATCTCCTTGAGTTAGGGGTGTTGGGATTAGGGGCTGCATCAGGCTCAACCAAAACTGCTTACCGACTTTATCTGGGTCTGAATTCAAGGCAGTCTTCTAAGGGAGTGGCCATTGAGTGGATTCCTGAAACTGACCGGTTTGTCGTCAGATACTATAGCAAGATTGAACCCTGCGTTGTTAAGGTAATTCAGGGATTGGCAACTGAAGCATCAAACGGCTGTCAATGGGGGGAATTGCACCAACAAATCCTGGTAAAGACACTGGTGAATTTATGGTATCAGGGTGGAAAGACCTGGGATCTCTTTCAAGTAACAGAAGATGGGAATCCCCGTTGTTCCGTTGATCTAGGACTGTACGATACTGGGATCTGCTTTTTGGATATCCAGTCCGATTTGGTTGCCCTCAGAGAGCTGTTTTCCATTTCCAAGGTACTCTACGATTCCTGGTTTGATACAGCGAAGCATCAGATTCTGAATCGGGCAGCAATGGGAACTGATCGTAAGGGGAATGCCTTCTTGACACTTTATACTCTTTCGATGCCCCTCCCAAATCTAGTAACGTGGCACGGCTAAAAACGTAGGTTGGGTGTAACGTTCGCGTAGCGTCTCCGAAGGAGAAGTGAAACCCAACGCAACACACAAGAAGTGTTGGGTTACGCTACCGCTTCACCCAACCTACTTATTACATCATTTTAGGTGTGTCACGCCACTAGAGTTATCATTCGTAAATGCACAAGGTTAAGCGCACTATACTAGGAACAGATTGAGGTACTCGCCAACTAGAGAGCGATCGCTTAATTACATCAATTACTGCGGTTTCCTGTAAGGTTGAGGCTTGGTCATCGAGTACAATTCTTCCTACACGACCCTTACGTACTGGAAACTCGAAGACAATGGCGCCACTGGATTTAGAGGATAAACTCAGGAGTAATTGTTGGAGATGTTGTCTCAACAGAGCAATAGCTGTTTCATCTAAGCCGATGACACTAATAAGTTGTACTCTGGGTTTACTGGCTTTAACTCCAGAATGAATCTGAGATTTTGCCTGATTACCAAAGAAGGAACTTAATAATCCACATTTACCGTTACTCGGTACTGCTAAAGTTTCCTCTCCCACTAGTTTCCTGGATGAAATTGAGTCGTTTTGCCCAGGGGCAGTGCTACTGCGTAGTTTAGAATGGATGGTGGGAAAGGGTGCTACATAAGTGGCTGAACCGAAAATGCCTTGACGACTAACACCTTCTGGCATTTCTACTGGTACTTGCATGGAGATGTAGCTGATACCAGAGTTATCTTCTCCTTGTCCTGTCTCCACTGAATTGGATTCGACTAAACTGGGTTCTTGCTCACTATTAGACTTAGTACTCACCTTAACTTGATTATCAACAGCAACAAAGGCTGTGTAAGGGGACAAAAGCTGATAGTCTAAAGCTGTTTGGGTAATTGTATCTACCCCTGATTTAGTTTCCACACCGAACATGCCCTGCATCAAGTCTTTAATCCTGGCTCTACCCCATAACTGAGCAATAGCAGAATTACCTCCTTGTTCAAATTTGAGGTTGAATGTTTGCTCGTAGAGGTTGCCTCCTGCTACCGTACCTGTAAGGCGCAGACAATAATTGGAGTACTCCTGTGTTGCTGGCAAAAGAGGCAAGGGGGAAATGCGCCCACATAATACTAGTGGTTGCTGAGCAAATAAGTCTGGGGCGGCTGAGGGATAAATCACTACCTTTGGACTATTGGCTTCTGTTTCTATCTGGGTGTCTTCCCCTAAAGACGCAGTTAATTGAGCCTCTACTTGGATATTCGTTAATACGGGGTTATTGATTTGGCGAAAAAACTTTTCTGCTACCTCTTCCGTCGGCTCATCCTGACGCACAATTTGAGCTGTCCCCCGTCCAATCTCAGCTAAACGATTGAGTAAAAAACGGTTAGGGGAACTGCCAATGCCGAAGCTGTAGAGGCGATTTCCTGGTTTGAGCTGTTGTTGTACCTGAATTAATACTTCATATTCATTGCCAATGTAGCCATCCGTCAGTAGTACAATACTCCGTAGTCTTCCTTCTTCCGCAGCAGGAAAATTTAACACTGCTTGAATACCTCGAAGTAAGTAGGTACAACCATTGGCTTGCAACTGATTGATATAGTTAATTGCTTTGGTGCAGTTTTCCTGGGTATTCTTAAGAGGTTTGGCAGATAGCTGGCTGGTAGTATCGGCAAAGTCAATGATGGTGAATGTGTCGTGAGGATTTAACCCGTTGATAAACCGCCGCATTAATTCCTGGGATTTGCGCAAAGGGTCTCCTTGTTGGGAACCAGAAGTATCCACGAGAAAGACCACATCTTTGGGTACAATGGCTGCTGGGGAATATTCTAGGGCGGGAATCAGATAAATAGCAAAGTGACCACCTCGGGTATCTGCTTGGGTTAAAATGGTAGCTTGAGTTTGTTCTCTCCCTACTCGATAGCGTAGAATTAGGTCTTTATTGGGAATGGTATCAGTCCCAAGCAGTTTCACCCGTACAATTTCCCGATCATGTTCTATTCTGAATTGGTGAGAAGGAGAACGAATCTCAGAAACTGGTAAACCAGCATCAATCTCCACTGTTACTCCAATATCGTGTCCTGAGCGAGTTTCTGGAGGGATTAGCGGAGGCATGATCCGGGAAGCATCGGGAACCCGATCCGTATCAGCAGTTTCATCAATTGGTGTGCCGGGAATGAAACGGGGACCAACTACCATAGGGAAAACAAATTCGTAGTCCCCGCCAGCAAATTTGAGGCTGTCTGTGTAGCGAAGGGAAACCTCAATTGTCTCTCCCGGTTGGATATTAGCTAGGGACTGGGTAAAAATATTGTCTCGTTCTTGCTCTAATAATCCAGCGGTTTGCCCTTCCTGGCGAGCCTGCTCGTAACTTTTTTGGGCTTCTTCTCGTTTTTTTATCTTACCCTTAATAGAGCGATCGCCAATGCTAATTTCCATCTCATCCACTGCTGCCTCATCTGGCAAGGGAAAGACATAGATTGCCTCCACAGGTTGGCTCAAGGGATTGTCAAAAGTTTGCTTCACCTCCACTCGGGACAGATTCCCGGCAATTTTTGCCTGAACTTCGGTATGTTTGAGGGGGAAGACTAGCCGTTGCTCCTCAGTCTGGACATACAAGCCTCCTAGCTTTCGCTGGGAGAGTTTACTTGTAGTTGTCGTCATGGCTGTTTCCCTCAAAAACCTGGGTAAATTGATTAGTTTTTAAACTTTCAGTAAAGCTTAAAAGTCCCTTCTTTAACCCCGAACTTTGTTTCTTCAGAGTGGGGTTTAATCCTCTATCCTAGTTTCCAAGTACTGGTCAGTCCTAATAAAGTAAAGAATTGTTAAAAATCTCTCAGCATTCGGCTCCGAAGCTGAAAGCTAAATGCTCCAGGTGCTAAACAGCACCACTCTCTTTATTGAAAACTACCCAAATCGTTTTGAAGATGAGCTTCACGTCATAGAGCAAACTCCAGTTTTGTTGGTAACGCAAATCCAACTTAATGATGTCTTCAAATTCCCGGATAGTTGAGCGTCCATTAACTTGCCATTCACCAGTCATCCCCGGTTTAACATCTAAACGCTGCCACTCTGGTACTTCATAAATGTCCACTTCATTAGGAGTCGGGGGTCTGGTACCAACCAAACTCATTTCTCCTTTGAGCACATTCCAAAACTGGGGCAACTCGTCTAGACTAGTTTTGCGCAAGAAGCGACCTACTTTGGTAATTCTTGGGTCATTTTCATTCTTGAAGACCTTACCATCAGCTTGATTTTCAATGCTACCCTTGAGGGCTTCAGCATTGACACACATGGAGCGGAATTTCCAAATCTTAAAGGGTTTACCCATCCAACCTAGGCGGGTTTGACGAAAGAAAATCGGACCGGGACTGTCGAGTTTGATTGCCATCACAATCGGTACAAAAACTAGACTAGTAAGCACCAAACCAACGATGGCTCCCAGAATATCCAGCGATCGCTTGATTTGCGATCGCACGGAAGGGTGAGTTGTCGGTAACAGAGTCTCGGAAATCTTGGCAGTGGCAGTAGCATCTTTAACTGGTTCAAAGGTCAAAACCTGGTCGAGTCCCGTCAAAGACAATACAGCCTTCACCGGGGGAGTAACCCCCCTAAGTAACAGAGGAATCCCTTCCTGGCGAGCGTGTTTGAGATTGCTGACGAGAGCACCGACACCACTGCTATCGATAAAGGTAGTTTGGCTAAAATCGAAAATAATTTTTTCCGGTACGCTAGTTTCTTGCAGAAGCTGCTGAAAAGTTTGTTTAAAGGCTACAGCTTCCAGGACAATGAGGCGAGGTGGTAGCTGTACAACCGCAGTACCTTTTGCTTGTATGATCGGAAATTCTGTTTCTGGAGTGGGCTGAGTCATAAAAACCTGGTAGTCTAAACTAAAGCTCAGTATTCAAAGATGCGAGAATGGTCTACTATAATAATCTTGGCACGTTATTCTTTTACATGTCATTGATTTGACCAAATTTTTATAATAAAAGCCTCCGGCAGGTGATACATCACTCCGATGAGGGACTTCTCAATAAAAATTTTTCATCGGGAGCGGAGGCAGCTGGGGGAGTGGAGTAAGCTGGGGGAGCGGAGGCAGCGGAGGCAGCTGGGGGAGAGGGATGAAAGCAAATCCCGAGCAGTATTGCCACACCTCCCACACTCCCCACAGCTTTTTCGCTCAAACTGGCTATTAAACCGATTGATCCGGATTTAGCCAAGATTTATTGTAAAAAGTATTACTAATTGTTTACTGGCAACAACAAAAAGTCAGTATTGCCCTTGAGAAGCTAGTAACAGTGTCACCCCTTGCAATTTAGGAAATAATTAGGTTATTCTCAATAGTAACCTAGTTTAACATAAGTTAACTGAAGTAGAACAGGGAGCGTCACTAGTAGTTTGTTCAAATTATCATTATCTGAATTATCTAGAAGCCCCCGAATTAAATACTATGTTTTTAGGTTAAAAATATTCTTTTTCAAGGAAAAAGCAAATAGTTATATGGACACCATCAGGATACTCAATTTAGATATTGATAATTTATTTCAAAGTGAATTACTAGAACAGTTAGATCAGGGTATTGTCTTTACCCCCAATGTAGATCATTTGGTTGTCTTACAAAAGGATGAAGATTTTCGTAAAATTTATGACCAGGCGGACTACAAAGTATGTGATAGTCAGATTATTTTCTACATTGCCAAGTTTTTATTAAACTCGCCAATTAAGCAAAGAATTGCCGGTTCTGATTTTTTTCCTGCTTTTTATAAGTATCACAAAAATAATGAAGATATTAAAATCTTCCTTCTAGGTGCGATGCCAGGAGTAGCAGACAAGGCCAAAGACAATATTAATGCCAAATTCGACAGACAGATCGTAATTGATACCTACTCTCCAGATTTTGGATTTGAAAAAAGTGAAGCAGAATGCGCCAAGATAATTGATATAGTGAACAATTCAGGAGCCACAGTATTGGCAGTAGGACTTGGAGCTCCCAAGCAAGAAAAATTTATCTGTAAATACCAAAATCAATTTACTAATATCAAAATTTTCCTGGCCATAGGGGCAACTATCGATTTTGAAGCCAACCAGGTTTCTCGTTGCCCAAAATGGTTAAGTGAACGAGGATTTGAATGGCTGTACCGATTAGTAAATGACCCCCAGAGGTTATGGAAAAGATACTTTAAAGACTTGGCTTTCTTCAGTCTAGTACTCAAGCAAAAATACAATCTCTATATAGAACCATTTAGTGATTTATACCGATATATCATAGAACGTCGGGAAATTCCCCCAGTCGATCATCAAGGAAAAATTGCTATCATTCCGATGCCGGAACGTTTGACGGTTCTTGAAGCTGTAGCCTTTAAGGAAAACTGTCAGGCACTTTTGCAAGACCCCAACACAACTGAACAAATTATTTGCGATTTCAGTCAGACGAACTTTATGGACAGTACCGGTGTTGGTGCGCTAGTGAGTAATCTCAAACAGGCTCGGACAAAAGGGGTTGAACTGTCCCTTAAGGGTGTTACTCCTCCGGTAGTAGCAGTATTGGAATTGACTGGACTAGACAAGGTTTTAACCTTTGAAACAGTCTCTCAACCTACAGATGATAAACAGCTACAGGCAGACACTCATCCTTCTGTACGCTCTCGGGAAAAGCGATTTATTGATATCCTGGGAGCTATTGTGGGTTTATTCATTACGGCCATTTTGTATCTTCCCATTGCTGTGGCGATTAAACTCAATGATAATGGTCCGGTCTTCTTTAGTTCAATCCGTTGTGGTTGGTTAGGAAGGGAGTTTCGGATGTGGAAATTCCGCACGATGATTGTAAATGCTCAAGAAGGAGAAAACCCCAATAAAAATCTAACTAAGAGCGTATTCACTCCTGAAGACGACCCCAGAATTACGTCGATAGGTCGTTTTTTACGGAAAACCGGTTTGGATGAGTTGCCTCAATTCTGGAATGTACTTAAAGGGGAAATGAGTCTGGTGGGTACTAAACCCCCGACACCGGAGGAGATTACTAACTTTGAAGTACCAGAGTGGCGACGTTTAAATGTCAAGCCAGGGATGACTGGTGAGTGGAAAGTTGTTGAGGATCGATCGCAAATTAAAGATTTTGGCAGCATCGTCAAACTAGATCTAGACTACCAGCAAAATTGGGGCTTGCTTCATGATCTTCAACTGATCATCAAAACTATACTAGTGGTCTTCGAGAGAATATTTGTGTTCCATCACAAGCACGAAACATTGGAAAATGATCATTAATGGTGTTTCCATAAATGAGTTTTAAGAGAAGATGGGAGAGGAAGTTGTGGAAAAATCCTCCCAAAAACCGTGTTAGATTTGCTGCTATTCATTACTCTAGGATTCTTGGGGAGTTTTGGTCACTGTGTGGGGATGTGTGGTCCTCTGACAGTGGCATTCTCTCTATCGATACAGCAAGAAACTGCTCACAAGTGGTTGGCTCAACTGAGTTTTCACGGACTCCTGAATTTAGGTAGGATAGTCAGTTATGCCCTAGTTGGGGGAATTCTGGGAGGAGTAGGTTCGGTGTTTATTGCTAGTGGACAACTCGCAGGAGTGGGTAGTGTCTTGCGTCAGGGGATGGCAATGCTTACCGGCTTAATGTTGATTTGGTTGGGGTGCGCACAAGTAAAACCGGATTGGTTGCCCCGCCTACCCATCTTACACCCCCTGCAGGGCAATTTGCATCAGCGTTTGGGTCAGGGCATGAATCAGCTTTCCCAACAAACCCGTTGGTGGACACCATTTCTACTAGGGGGAGTTTGGGGTTTGATTCCCTGTGGTTTCCTCTTTGCGGCTCAGATTAAAGCAGCGGGAACCGGTGATTTCTTATGGGGAGCTGCAACTATGCTGGCTTTTGGACTAGGAACTATGCCCATGATGCTGGGGGTTGGTATCTCCGCCTCCCGCCTCAGTAGCGATAAGCGCAGTCAGTTATTTCGCTTGGGAGGCTGGGTAACAATTACTATCGGTATCCTCACCCTCTTGCGGACAGATGCCATGGTGGATTACACCGGTTATGGAGCATTAATTTTACTGATGCTGGCCCTAATTGCTCGTCCTCTGAGGCATGTTTGGGCACAACCATTACATTACCGTCGTGCCTTGGGTGTTGGTTCATTTGTACTAGCAGTTGCTCACACTGGTCATATGTTAGAGCATTGGCTGGAATGGGACCTCGAGCGCGTGGCTTTTTCTTTACCTGAACATCGATTAGGGTTCATAGCAGGAGTATTGGCTTTAGGTTTAATGACACCAGCGGCTCTCACTAGTTTTGACAGTTTACAGAAAGCTTTGGGTAAGTGTTGGCGGCAAATTCATCTGTTAACTGTTCCTGCTTTATTACTAGGAGCCTTTCATGTTGTACTGATTGGTTCCCATGATTTGCAAGCCGTGATTGTGGGTATTGTTACGTTGATGGTGTTACTGCTGCGAATGAGTGATTAGTGATGGGAATTGGGGATTGGGGATTGGGAATTGGGAATTGGGAATTGGGGATTGGGGATTGGGAATTGGGAATTGGGAATTGGGGATTGGGAATTGGGAATTGGGAATTGGGAATTGGGAATTGGGAATTGGAAAAATTCTGTATATTTGTAGGGGCGGGTTTAGCGTAACCCTTATCGCATTTTACGATAACTTTTGCACAAAACCCGCCCTAGCGATAACCTTGCGGTTGGTTATGTTAACCGGAAGGATATTGACAGGGCGGGTTTTGATCATAATATTAGGGTTAAATTTCCTGGATTGTGGTTAGTTACGTTAACCGGAAGGATATCGACAGGGCGGGAAATGATTCCAATATTCAGGTTGAATGGTCTAGATTGTCCCTAAACCCGCCCCTACGAG
>JAAHGR010000192.1 GCA_010672425.1 Symploca sp. SIO2E6 | reverse complement strand
CAATTCCCAATTCCCAATTCCCAATTCCCAATTCCCAATTCCCAATTCCCAATTCCCAATTCCCAATTCCCAATTCCCAATTCCCAATTCCCAATTCCCAATTCCCAATTCCCAATTCCCAATTCTATCTAATATTACTATAATCCAACCCTCGAGTTATATCCCTACCATAAAATTGAGTAGTCAATCCAGTTAAAATCTCTAAAGTTTCCCTAACTTCCACAGAAGTAATCGTATTCAGAGGTGTATCTGATTGAGTTGCGATCGCGGCTGCTACTCCTACTCCCTGTCCTTGGTAAACATTCACTGTCTGAATCCTACCTACTGATACTGCCATACCCACATAGCCAGAGGAGCGACTCACGATCGCTAAATTATTTACTTTACTAGCTAAAGTATGCTCGATGCCGAAATTAAATATTGGTAGGGATGGTATTCTCCCCGATAAACCCTTGACTCCTCCTCTTAAATCAAACTCGTAAGAAAAACTGCCGATGGAATCTTCTGGTTTTGTTCCTCCTTGAATAATTTCTTGTCCGGTTAAGGGATTGATCACATCTTTAATACTCAAGGTATGTCGGATGTAAACCTCTGGTGGTATAATGACTTGAACATTGTCTTTACCAGAAATATCTTGTAACCAAGCCTCAAAATTGACCATTTCCGTCATCATTTCCTGAGTTGGTTTGAGTCCATTGGCCTCTATTTGCCTTTGTTGAGTAACTGGATACTTAAAGAGGAGCCCATTCAAAGATAAAGAATCTTCTGGTAGTACACAAATATTACTTTTATCAAAAAAGAAGCCGTCTAGGTTAAAGGGATGATTATAATTGAGATGATAAGCTGCTCCTAAGGCTATACTGCGATTAAAATAGCCATCAAGATAAGCCTTATAGATAGGTGAGTAAAAATCTTGTAGCCAAAAATTTGCCAATCCTGGAGTCTGCTGTTCTCTAATACTAGTTTCAATGTTTGCCATCAGTTCGGCATCATCAATAATCTGTTGTTCAATAGAGCGCAATTCGCTGATACTTAAACCAGTTATGAGGGGAATAATCGAAACTGACAAAGTGGCATTCTGCAGTTGGGGACTTTGAGATTCGTATCCTTGATAGTAAGCTAAGCCTGCTTCCCTAGCTAATTGAGCATCTTGAGTAGCATCGATATAGGATCTTGCCTTAAAGCGGATCTTACTTTCAGTAACATCAACATATTGGATTTCTTGATTAGCAACATAGGGAGTCAGAGGAGAGTCAGAAATAATTGTAACTCCAGCTTCGGCTAACATCTCTTTCAGAGCTTGATCCGCATTATTAGGTTCTACACATGCTTCAACAATATTGGCTTTAGCTAAAAAATTACGGAAGCATTGGGCAGCTGGTTGCTCATACCAATAGGTTTTATCAAAATCGAGATAAGCTAAACCTCCCCGTGTCAGCAGTCCTCCTAATTGCTCAGTCGCTGCATTAGAGCGCACTAAGGCAACCCTACCAGAATCACCCAAAGCCTTCTTAGCCCAGATAGCCGCACATATTCCTGGTAATTCGTCACCGTAAACCAGAACATCGAAGTATTCAGCGATGGGAAGTTCCGCCGGTTGTGGTGGATTACTATTATTATTGGTAATTTGGTTAGTTAGTTTGGCAATGCTGGGGAAGGTTTTTTTGAGATAATCAAAAGTACTGCCAAAACTCAAAGCCATGATAATGGCTATACCACAGGTTAATAGTTTGAAGTTATGGTTCATCTTGTTAAGTGTTAGGTATAATAGCTCTTTAATTCGCTTTCTGGTGGTAGTTTGACTAGAGCGTCAGCCCAGAAACCGGGTAACTTTTGTGAAAAATGCCGATATTTTGTAGCTGTCCTCACGAGAAACCCGGTTTCTTCGAGATCTTGTTCAAAGGTTAATTGTACCGATGTGTGTGTCATTTTCCCCTCTTACTTTTGGTTTTTAGTGTGGTGATGAGTCATAAATCCTTAATATTAGCGAGCATTGAGGGCGCAATACTTGCGCCCATTACAGTTCAACACTAATACTGTTATACTTATTACAGTGGTTCTGGATAATTAACAACCATGACGACAAAGAATCCTGCCAATACTCCGGTTTTTGAATCTCAGCTTGGGTCTTCAGTTTTTCAATCAGCAGAAGCATTAGCCCAAAAGTTAGGATTATCACGCAGTGAACTTTACACCAAAGCCTTACAAGCATACTTAAAGAAATACAACCGTCATCAAATCTTGCACCAGCTAAACCAAGTTTACTCACAACAGTCTTCGGAACTAGATTCTGTAATAGCAAGAATGCAATTTATGTCTCTGCCTCGTGAGGATTGGTAATGTATCGAGGAGAAATTTGGTGGGCCAACCTACCTAACCCAGAAAGAAAGTCATAAACAAGCAAAATCCTCTTCACTTCTGCCTTGGAGCCTCCTGCCTTCTGCCTTGTTTCTTATGACTTGGCTCAGCAAAATTCAACCCAAAGTGTACATAAATCCATCCTTAGAACAAATTCTAATCAAACCATCCCAAACAACTGGCGTCGATTCAAAAGATACCCCTGGCATAAACCTACCAACTTGTTCAACCACTAAACGCCAAGGGTCTCCCTTAGCATTGAGCAAAATATTAGGTTCACCGGGTTTAGCTGGCTCAAAATTGAGCTGAAATAGGTAAACTCCATCATATCCTGCTGTTACTAGTCGATTGCCATCGGTAAAAATTGGTGTGGAAATGGATGGTCCTACCCTTTGCTTAAAGACCACCAAAGGTGTGTCATAAGTTTTTTGTAACAATGGTCCATTGACTTTTGCACCAGTGGTCATGGTTTGAGAACCAATATACAAGTTGCCGTCGATGGCATTAGTGGCAAACAAGGCAGGTAATTCCTCGGAACGATATTCATCATTCAAAGCAACTGAGCTAATAATGCCCCCTTGCCAGGTGGCAAATCCGATGTTACTAGTAGGTAAAAACCAATCTACCGCTTCAGCTGGAGGCTTGCTGGGATCGAGTTTGAGGACACCACCATTACCAGGAATGTACTGTTTCTCAATAGCACAAAATAGTTTTTCATCTTTGGAAATAGCAATAGTTCCATCTAAATCAGAGCCAACATAGAAATCCCAGACAACTTTACGACTTGTAATACTAATACCATAAAAATGTCCCGAACCAGCAGCCACAAAAATACGATCATTTAATTTAGCTGGCGACGACTCTGCCACTAGATTGCCCCGATGTTTGAGCACATCTTCAGGTTGATACAGTTGCACTTCTGCTAGGACTTCTGGCTGTAGCATGTTTTCCTTATTTTTAGCAGCACCAGTATAACTATTGAGAAAATAACCAATAGCATTCTCACCGACGTTAAAGATTAGACCATTTCCCAAGTCTAAGGCACTACTATCATTATCTCGGCTATAACTATCGGTTCTTCTGATATTCAGTCGCCACAGTTCTTGACCAGTTCTGAAGGAAATTGCTCTGAAGCTAGGCACTGGTTGGTCTGAGTATGGTAAATTGTTAAAACCTAGCCTGCTTCCCTGTAAGATAACAATGCGATTTTTGTCACTTGCTGCTGGTTGGATATAAACAGTGGATGAGCCTTTAATGACATCATCAAATTTATACCGCCAAACCTCCTGATTAGTTACCAAGTCAATTTTTCTTAAATGATGATCATAAGCCCCAATAATTAGGTAGAGCTTCCCTTGGTCTTTGATAATAGTTGGTTGTCCTGTCCACCCTGCACCAGTCCACACTTGAATTGAACCAAAAACGTTAGTTTGTCCACTTCCGAGACTAAATTTATGAATCAGATTTAATCCTTGAGGTGTGCCTCTACCATAAAATCTTCTCTGAGCATTACCTAAATAACTCGGAACTAAAAGTTCGGTTTCTGGAGGAAGGCTAGTGTCAACTTTGTTGATAAAATCAATAATTTTTGCTTTTTGTGCTCGAACTTGCTCTTCTCCAAAACTCTGGCGTACTTCCTTGATCAGTAACGGAGATAGGAAACTACTCAGAAGTAGTAAAGCTCCATTTTTATTGAAAATTCTTCTGGAGAATTTCATAGGTGGTTATGGTGATTTGGTGCCTCCTTGGGAGATGTTACTTTAGTTCTTGTTTTTTGGCAATGGGGAATGGAAAATAAGCAATCGGCACTAGCGAAGCTGATCTCCTTGTAGCAGCGTTTGCACTATCGCAAAACCGATCATCGGGATTTTGGTATAAAAAGTTACCAAAATCCCCATAATCGGACGCGATTGCATCCGCAATGGATGGAACAAACAAGCAAAACCCTCTTTCCTTCTGCCTTGGAGCCCTCTGCCCTGGAGCCTTGTTTCTTAAGAGAGCATAGGGTAAATTCACCCCATTCCCTATTCCCTAGTTTCTCAAGAGTTATAAATATTGAATCACAGTATCACTTATTCCCATAACCAGCCAAATAATTTACCGACAGGCAACACAAGTTGGCTGGCAAATGGGGGAACTAAAATAATTTGTTCAGATTGATCAAACGCAATGGGCGGTTGGTGAGCTTGAAAGACCAAAACAGTTTCTTCTTCTGGAATAATTAACCACCCTACTTCTGTACCACATTGTAGACAATGCAAAAGCTTTTTTATTAGTTTGGTTTGGCTTTGCCCTGGAGATAAAATCTCTATTGCCCAATCGGGTGCAATCGTAAATCTATTGGCAATTCTGCCATTTTCTTGACGCGGAATTCTATCCCACACAAACACGGCAACATCTGGTACAATTGAGTAGCCTTCAAAAGTACAACGCAGTTCTGGAAAAGCTCGGGCAATCTTATTTGGCTTTAATGCTGAGTTAGCAGTTGTCACCAATTCACCTTGGATGACGCTGTGTTCTCCTTGGGGCATGGGTTTGTAAATAATTTGACTGCTGATGTACTCTCTGGCAGGTTCCGTTTCCGGTTGCTGAAGAAACTCATCTAGCGTTAAGGGTAAGAATGGAGCTTGTACCATATCAACTCCTGATTGAACATTTTAGATGGGGAGTGGGGGGACGCGGATACGCGGAGATAGGGAGACAAGGAGATAAGGAGGACAAGGAAGATATTGAAAATTCTCAATTCTCAATTCTCAATTCCCCATTCCCCCCCAAATAAAGAACACATGTACTATACCTCAAGGAGAAACGCGATAAACTGTTGCGAAATCATTCATCCTGTAGCATCTCGTCATCGTCATCATAGCTAGTATCTTCAACATCCATCAGTTCAGAGATTTCTTCCTCACCCTCAACTAAGGTTTCGTCTTGGGGTTCACGAGCCAAGAGACGACCTTGAGATTCTAACCAGTCTAAAAGAGAGGTATGCTGGTTGAGGGGAATGACTTCCGCTTGGTGATCACGAGGTTGTTCACGCAAAGAAGGATTGTACATGGCAAAATTGTGCTAGTAATTTTCAAATTTCCGTACAGCTAGAATAACAAAATAATTTGTTGTTTGTTGTTTGTCCTTTGTTGTTTGTTGTTTGATGATGATTAGCAAAGCAGAATTATTAGAAGCGATCGCAGGCAAGAATCGCGGCTTGTTGGCAACCGAAACGGAGAAAGTAGCTATTCTCTCAGCAGTTGCCCAGTTGGAGGATCGTAACCCTACTCCCAAGCCCCTGGAAGCAACTGACCTATTAGAAGGCAACTGGCGTCTACTTTATACTACCAGTAAAGCTCTCTTAAACCTAGATCGGTTTCCCCTAGCACAACTCGGTTCAATTTACCAATGTGTCCGCACCTCAGATGCCAAAATTTACAACATTGCCGAATTTTTTTCGCCTCTCCCCTATCTTGAAGGCTTAGTCAGCGTTTGTGCTCGATTTGAGGCAGTCTCCCAAAACCGGGTTAATGTGAACTTTGAGCGATATATTGCCGGTTTACAACGCCTAATCGACTATCAGTCTCCCAACGATTTTATTGGGCAAATTGAAGCTGGCAAAAAGTTTCTCGCGATTGACTTTACTATTGAGAATCGTAACCAACAAGGCTGGCTAGAGACCACTTATCTAGATCAAGATCTACGCATTGGGCGCGGTAACGAAGAGAGTGTGTTTGTTTTAAGCAAGAATTAGGTGGTAGGTGTTAGGTGTTAGGTGTTAGGTATTGGTGACAGTTAGGATGAGTTAATTTAGTCTCCAAAAAAGCGAGTAGCAAAGTTCTGCGAGCGCGTTGGAGAAAGAGCTCTAGCCTTGAGAATTGCTGCTGCCAAAAAAGCGTAGGACAATACCCCAACTATGGCCAAGAGTAAACCACTAATATATCCTGTAGTGTTCCAGAGGGCGTGGAGAGCAGAAGCACTAATATAGCCAATGAGTAAAATCAACCAACCTTGACGGGGTTTGAGAACACTCAAGCCAATGAAATAACCTAAATAGCCACTGTAGGCCATATGTCCTGCCACTGAGCCTAGAACCCGGGGTATGAGCAACTGTAGTCCTAACAACTGACCTTGGCCTTCACCAGATTGTAAGGTAACATTGTTCATAATTTCAGGAACATATTGACCTAGGGTTTCTACCAGTGTAAAACCAACCGCAGATGCTGCCCCTAACAAAATTCCATCTAGAGGTTCCCAAATACCTACTCGTTGTCGCCAAGGGAAGCGCAGTAGTTTGCCTAAGACAAATGCTCCTAGTACCGGTAATGCTTTGAGTAATTCTTCCATCAACCCTGCACCAAAAAACATCTGGATGAGCAAAGAGCCAAAGCTAATTTGTTCTCCCTGATTGGGCAGGTTTCCAGGTAAAATTTCTCGAAAAACTGTGATAAATACTGGTAGAAGTGGACTGATTAAGATTAAAGCAGTGGCAATCGCACAACTGAGTAACACCCACCAAGGCTTAGGCTTACCACAAAGTTGATAGACAAAAAATAAAGCTGCTCCTGCTAAATAAGCTGCAATCAGCAAGTTAAAGACGATAGGCTCACCAACAGCTGCAAACATTAAGACCACAAAGAATACCGTCAGGATACCAGGAATCAAAAAAGCTTTCTGAGTTAAATCCCGCCCCGTGGAAAAAATAGGAAATAATTGGGTTAAAGTAACTAAATCAGATTTAGGTCGTCTGGAAGTACTAGAAGGTTTAGTCGGTTTGCTGATAGCTGATCTAACATTCGATTTTGGACTAGAAGCTGATGAGGAACTTTCGCCGTAGTTGGACTGATCCTCAAAGATAAATTGTGGACCATTTTGGCCTAACTCAATGCGATCGCCTGAAACTAAGTTCTGACAACCCTGCAAAAGCTGTCCATTCAGGTAGGTCCCATTCGCACTATCGAGATCACAAATTTCCCACTGGGGTAAGTCATTTTCTTCAGAGAAGGGGGGACGAATTGCCAGATGACGCCGCGAGACAATTGTGTACTGATTTTGATCTAAGACAATTTGACAGTTGGGGTCGCGTCCAATTACTATATCTTGATTGTCAGAGATCCTATAGACTAGCAGTGGCAAGTCTGGTGTACTACCAGTAGACAACTGTCTCAAATATCCTTTGTAGAGTTGACCAGTCACGCTTAGTTGTTTCTTGGGTGAAGTCGGAAGGAATAAGAAAGCTGAAACTGCTAAACCTGAACAGTTAGGTTTACTTTACAGATTTGCCCTAGCATCACGAACTGCTGCGAAGAAAAAGAACCCTCCTAAAGGTATACTCGCTGTCAGAATAATACCTGTGACTAAAGAACCAAGTTGGGGTTCTCCGGAAGATAGTTCAAAAATTGAACCAACAGCAGCAATGCCAGCAACGCAGGAAATCAATAGAAATAGAGCACTTTTAGGGGTCATCATAATGGGTAAAGATACCTTAGGTGATTGGTTTAACCGCTTGGTTGGAGAAGCCGTATTTTTTGAGTTCTGCTGTCAAAGCCAAACTATTGGACACTCGATCAACAAACATGATTCCCTTGAGATGATCCATCTCATGCTGAATGACACGAGATAATAAATCTTTTGCCTTTAAAGTTTTCGGGCGTCCGTTTTCATCTTTGTAGGCAACTTCGATCACATCGGGACGTCGAACATCCAGGTAGACTCCTGGGATGCTCAAACAACCTTCTTGAGCATCACACAGAGTTTGACCGAAGCCTTTGATCACAGGGTTAATTAAAATCAGAGGGGGGTTTTCGAGATTTTCCGGATCGCAGTCAATTACAATAACTTGTTTATTAACTCCTACCTGAGGTGCAGCAAGACCAATACCTTCAGAAGAGTACATGGTTTGCAGCATTTGCTCGGCTAAATGCCGGATACTTTGATCCACCTTAGCAATCCGCTTAGCAGGCTGACGGAGGACGCGATCGCCCAGATAATGCAGGTTTAAGGGTGGATTTTTTAATTTTTTCTTTTCGACGATAACTTGAGCAGGCATGGGGTTGATTAAGGATGAGTGCAGCTAGAGTTTCAATGGTAGTTTTCCTTATTACTCATCATAATCTAACAATTGGTTAAGTTAGTGGAAATTAGGTAGCAGCAAATATTGCTACCACCGGGGTTAGGCTGCATTTTCCCATGTTAGATCTTAGCTGGGATGAGGGGTACTACCCATCCCCGATTTCTCAAGGATATGATCAGATAGTAGAAAGTAGAAAACCTCTCAACTCAGATGTGCTCACAATGGGAATGCTTGTTACAAAATCTTGGTGAATGGCAAGGTTCATTTACCAGCTTCTCACCTGATGGGGAAAAGTTGGCAGATATCCCTAGTGTCTTGAACCTAGAAGAGGTTAACGATAATCAAACTATTCGTCTGACTTTGCGCCGCTTTCCACCGCATCAGCCAATGAAGGAACAAGTTCTCAAATTCACTGATGTCGAGCCAAATATCATGTTTTGTGAAACGGGTGCTTTTTCCCAAGGTCCAATGCAGTGGACACCATCTTCACAATTTGGAGCAGAATTGGCTTTAATCGAAGGTAATCGTCGTCTGCGTCTGGTACAGATATTTAACCAAGATCATCATTTATCGTCGCTAACCTTGATTCGGGAGAAATTAGCTGGTACAAATGCACCAGAACGTCCACCATTAACTTGGGAGCAACTTCTCGGAGAATGGCAGGGAGAAGCAGTAACGATTTATCCGGATTTTGCCTCTCCTGAAACTTATTCCACTTACCTCAAACTCCGGCAACAGGACAATAAGCATCTAGTACAACAGCTCACTTTTGGCACTCGAACATCAGTTCGCACCATCACTTCTACCGCCAGGATAGATGGCTCAATACTCCATTTTGATCAGGATACCTTATCTATCCAGGTGTTACTACTACCAGATGGTGCATCTTCCAACTGTCCAAGGGAAATCAAACTGGGTCACCCTTTTGTGCTAGAAGTAGGTTGGTTGACTCAACCGAACCATCGCCAGCGGTTGATTCGCAGTTACAGCGACAAGGGGAAATTGTTAAGTCTGACTTTGGTGAAAGAGGAAAGAGTTAACAGATGCTAGTGGTCTGTCAATGTTTAATTGACGGGTTGAGATAGACGCACCAGACGCACCAGACACACCGGACGAGGAGATAGGGGGAAACAAGAGAGATATTCCCAAACAACAAACAACAAACAACAAACAACAAACAACAAAAAACAAACTACTTTCTTTGACGAGATGAGATTGGTAAGGACTCTGAGACAGCTGTTTTGAAGGGATATAGCCTCTCCAAGCTGAGAATCAGCAAAAATACTAATAGCTGAATTGGCCAAGGCGCGATCGCAACTCCACAGATCAAGCACAAAATAGCACTGCCAACGGCAAGAACACGGGGCACTTCGTCAGAAGCTCGTAAAAACAAGAAGATGCTTCCTACAGCGCCCAGGAGAAGCATCAGGGAAATTGAAAGCATCTCGATTACCTCGATTAATGAAGGAAACTGAATCAGAGGCTCTTACGAGAACTTATGATGACTGTCAGAGCCCCTTATCGCCTAAACATTAACACTTCCTTATAAAGAAGGTTTGTAAACTTAATAACAAAAGCTAAAGGTTTTACAAAGATTTACGCTTCGTAACATAGTTCGCTTTATTGTATACAAGAATAATAAACTCTTGACTTATTACTTATTACTTATTACTTATTACTTATTCAGCAAGCCCTAACCAGGAGTGTGCATGTGACCAACTCAGTGCTCAATAAACTGCGCCTCAGCCTATCCGTAGGGGCCGCCAAAACTGTAACCTATCTAGTGCGGTTATTTCGCTTGGGAGCAGCTAGTGTTCTGCCAGGGGAAATTGCTCGTCGTCTGCAACCAGAAATTCTGCCTCTATTGTTAGAACAAGTGAGACGAGGGGTGATTCTCATCGTTGGTACCAATGGGAAAACTACCACCTCTCTCCTCTTGCGCACTATCTTGGAGGAGCAAGGTTGGCGAGTTGCTCATAATACCACCGGTGCCAACTTAATTAATGGTTTGATAACCGCACTTCTAGAAAACACCAATTTAATTGGTCAACTGAAGGCTGACTACGCCATTCTGGAAGTTGATGAGAATGTACTGCCCCTAGTATTGCAGGATTGTCAACCTCAGTTTATCTTAGGTTTAAATTTGTTTCGCGACCAACTAGACCGGTATGGAGAGGTGGATACCATTAGTCAGAGATGGCAACAGGCAATTACTCCCCTACCAGCAGAAACACTAGTGGTTTTAAATGCAGATGATCCCACTCTCTGCTACCTCGGTCAACAATTACCCCAAAAAGTCCGATTCTTTGGTTTAACGGAACCAGAAGCCTATCTAGAGGAAATTCCCCATGCTGTAGACTCTATTTATTGCCCTAGCTGCGGACATTCCTTGGACTATCAGGGAGTCTACCTCTCCCATTTAGGAGACTACCACTGTCCCCAATGTGGCTTTAGCAAAAGTCCTCTAGCAGTTGATAGTCAAGAGTGGCCTCAGATACTTATTGGTATTTACAACAAGTACAACACTCTAGCAGCAGGATTAGTCGCTACAGAGATGGGAATTAACCGCGCTGCGATTGAGGATACCATCAAAAACTTCCGTGCTGCCTTCGGTAGAGCTGAGGAATTAGAGGTTAAAGGTAAACAGGTGCGGATTCTGTTATCCAAAAATCCTGTAGGGATGAATGAGACTATCCGTGCAGTACATGACATTCAAAAAGCAGGGGGAGCATCCACTAAGTTAGTCGTACTCAATGACCGGACACCAGATGGTACTGATGTATCCTGGATTTGGGATGTGGATACTGAGAAATTAGTGGAACTTGGAGGAACAATTATTGTCAGTGGTGATCGCGTTTACGACATGGCTCTGCGTCTACACTATAGTCAGACCCAGGGAAAACACGATTGTCAATTAATTATCCAAGAGGATTTGCCAGAAGCGATCGCTAAGGCCCTACAACATACCCCAGCTAACGAAACTCTACATATTTTACCCACTTACTCCGCCATGCTAGAAGTACGAGGCTTACTAACTGGCCGGAAAATTTTGTGAGGCAGTTGGGGAATTGGGAATTGGGAATTGGGAATTGGGAATTGGGAATTGGGAATTGGGAATTGGGAATTGGGAATTGGGAATTGGGAATTGGGAATTGGGAATTGGGAATTGGGAATTGGGAATTGGGAA
>JAAHGR010000191.1 GCA_010672425.1 Symploca sp. SIO2E6 | reverse complement strand
GGAATTGGGAATTGGGAATTGGGAATTGGGAATTGGGAATTGGGAATTGGGAATTGGGAATTGGGAATTGGGAATTGGGAATTGGGAATTGGGAATTGGGAATTGGGAATTGGGAATTGGGAATTGGTAAGTGTAAAAATCTTCCTTGTCTTCCTTGTCTTCCTTGTCTCCCTTGTCTTCCTTGTCTCCCTTGCCTCCCTTGCCTCCCTTGTCTCCCTACTCCCTGTTCCCTAGTAGAAAAGATTTAACTGAACCCGTCATCATACGAAACTGACGGTAGCGTTTTTTCCAAAGGCGGATAACAGTGAAGCGTGCTACAGGCAATAGGCACAGCATCTTTTCTCTATTGCTGATGGGTGCAGCCCAAGCGGCGGATAAGAAAGCTTGACTGACATAGAAAGCGGACTTCTTGAGATTTTGGTGTTGTTTGGGAGAATATTGTTGCAAGCGTTTTTCCTTGGAAGTTTTCTTGAAAAAATTCTCCCAGCGGCGGTGAGCAAGGCAGGCTGGTACATGGGTAAATGGACCTAACAAACTGAGTTCTACGGCTAGCACCTGATCCATGTTTGGTATGTGCTGTAGCAGATTGGTTCTTAGCAGCGCTTCTCGAGAGATCATGGTGTAGATGGGGTCAATGAAGCCAAAGTCGGCAGTCATAAACCACACCATACGCCGAAATCTGACGGAAGGCAATGGTGAATCTAGACGCTCCCCTTGGTATTCTTGGTAGTGGCGTTGCTGCTCATCAAGAGTAAAATCGTAATAGGTGCTGACGCCGACAAAGTCTTTGTCTTTTTGGGCTTCCAAAGCTTCTACACATCTACTTGCGTAATCTGGCTCTAGCCAATCGTCAGAACCAATCCAGCGAAAATACTTGCCTTGAGCTAGTTTCAGAACTTGGTTGAAGTTGTCAACCTGACCGATATTTTCTGGGTTTCGATGGTATCGAACCCGTGGATCACGACTAGCGTATTCTTCACAAATTTCCTGGGTACCGTTATCAGAAGCATTGTCACTGATAACTACCTCAAGATCTTCAATACTTTGTGCTAACAAGGAATCAAGAAGTTGGCGCAGATACGGCTCGGAGGCGTTATAAACTGGTAAGCCAAAGCTGACGAGGGGAGCAGAGTTGTTTTCGTGGGATTGCTCAGAAGAATGTTGGGTATTTTCTTGGAACTTGCTAAGCATGGGTATAGGTATGATTAATAACAAATTTGTCTAAATATCTGAACTTTCTTCTGGTCCTGTAATAGTAGTGACGGTTACAGGACCAAAATCTACCTGGCAATCGTAAGCAATGAGTGCGACTGCATATTCTCCAGGAGGAAGGGGGGCTCCCTCAGCATCAGTTACTTCTATCCATTCATCGGATTCTGGCTCCCCTTCTTGCCACCATTTCATGCGTTGTTGATAGTGTAGATGTTCTCCTTCTTCATCCAATTCTGGCCAACTCTCTGCTGTGATAAAATAGCGAACGTCGGCTTCAGGCTCGAATTTGCGATAAGAATCAACCCATTTTTTAGCAGCATCCCCATCCTTATAGCCGAACTCTACTCCCCCTCCGTTGCGGTAAGGATGAAACCAGGCGATGGCGTAAATCCAACCGCGACGGGGACTCACACCAACTTCATCCTTGTGTCCACCCCACATTGGTAGGAGTCCAAAGCCATAAAGTTTTAGATCAGAGTCTTCCAGCTTGCTACTGCGGAAGATGAGATCGGTTTCTACCCGTCTACCTTCAGGGAAAGCTCCTGTGACAGACAGTATTCGATCAACATTTTCAAAGCCAGGTGTAGGACGCACACGCCATTCACCATTATCGGAAAAAGTTTCCCAATAACCATCTTGAACTTCTAGATCTGCGTTGGACCATTCAACGGTTACGGGTAAACTGATAGGTTCAGGATCGTATTCAAATTGCAAGTCCTGAGTCTCAGGCTCACCTCCTTGAGTACTTACCTCAATCTTGAGATTATTTGTCCCTGGACGCAGATCCTCGGCTCTCATTTCAATGGTAAACAGTGGCTCAGGTACTCGCGGAGTGCCTCTCCCCACATCCAACCATTGACCATTGTTGAGTTGATATTTGGCTTGTGTTACTTGGGATGAGAGAGTCCCAGAGACGTTAGCGGTAAGTTCACCAGAACGGTGGGAAAAACTTTTCGGCAGGTGCAAAACCTCGATTAATGGCTCTTTCGACTGGGTAGTTATGCATCCGTGTAGGATAACGCCAGCAGCAGCTAGAGCGCTAGTTTGCACAAAAGTGCGACGAGTATATTTGTTAGTTTTAATCCTTGGAGTTTGAAAATCATTCATGAGACATCTGAGTAATGAAAATTCTTGTTTAAGATGCACTCAGATGGAGATACACCCAGATGTTTTGGCAGTAGCTCAATAGGAATGGCTTGAAGGAAGACAAGGAAGACAAGGAAGATAAGGAAGATATTTAAACTCACCAATTCCCAATTCGACCTTCGACCTTTTCCATAGTCTGGTCAAGTTCGAGCTTTTTTTCAAGCTCCCGTCATACCCGAAGCGGGTTGACGGCGAGTTCTTGACTCCCGGAGGGCTCTCAAACTGGTATGACTTCTGTTTGTACTCCCATCTTATCCAGCATTTCCTGAATTTCGCCACAATAAATCCGATTCATGACGATTACTTGATCCGGTTGGTATTCTTTAAGAAACTCTGGTGACATAATTTCTTGGCCAACCCCAGGAATAAATTTACCATGACGGTGGGGGTTAATATCGACAATGTATTGGACTTGAGCTTTGGTATCTAGGGTTGTCAGAAAGGCAACGCATTTAGAACCGGAACCCCAAACGACTACTCGCTTCCCTTGTTCCTCCATTTGCTGAAGATGTTGTTTCCACTGCTGGAATTTGTTATTGATCTCCACGACAAAATGTTTGATATCCTGAGCCATTTCCTCTAGGCTTTCCTCTAGGGGATGTATTTTGTCAGATGGGGTAGTCACGGGAATCGCTTCAATGAGCAGATATTGCTCGTCGTAGGCTCGATATAAATCGGTAACCTCAAAACCGCAGGAACGGAATAAGCGAGCCAGAGAGCCGGGGGTAAAATAGGAGCAGTGCTCGTAGTAGATATCCTCAAAAGCAATGTCTTTTAAGACACGGGTCATATCGGGGATTTCAAAGAAGACAGCGGTATCGGTGCGATCGCCAATGGAATCTCGCACGGTTTGCACAAATTCTGCGGTAGGATAGATATGCTCTAAGGTATGGCGACAGCAGATAAAGTCACCGACGTATTGAGCGTGATCCTGGGAATAATAGTCTTTAATGAAGCGTACCCGGTCTGCTGCTTCACTTTCCACCCGTCCTGGTACAACGGAAGGATCAATCCCTACTCCACGATTGTCTCCCAACTCACACAGGGAGATCAGGAAATCTCCTTTACTACAGCCAATTTCTACAACATCCTTATTGTGGAGGTCATATTTTTCGATCAAGCGATTTGCTAAACCACTAGCAAATTTATTAAAGGTGGGTGAAAAACTCTGTTGATCTTCGTAATTGGAAGCATAAGCTGACCACCTGGCATCGAAAGCGACATTAGTCACGAAACCACAATGTTCACAATAGCCCAAAACCACGTCACCACAGGGGAAATCCAAGGCTTCCTGTTGGGTGGGCATCATGAGGCAACTATGGACAGGTACATTCCTAACTTCGTAGAAAATTACCAATTCCTGATGACCACAATTAGGACACTGATGGGCTACTATTTTGAGTCCTGAACCTAGCTCCGGGGAATTTAATACTGATTGCTTGCTCATGGGTATTTGCGAGGGGTAATAGTTACAATAGTTAAGGTTGTTTTGAGTTAGTCTATAGTTCTATTCTAATTAAATTAGAGTAGTTATTGAAGATCAGATGGTATCCACCTTGTCAAAACTTTACATACCAACATGGTTACTCCTGTAATCACAATACTAATCAACAAATTTCCTGGATTCATCACCCTATTGATGCTCATTGCCAAAATACTTTCTAGGATTAAGGCAGGTAATACCATCCCTCCAATTAGTGCAGTACGACGGCAATAACCCACCAGTGAAAAAAGCTTAAAAAGCTTACTAGATAAGCTTTCTTCCCTTCTGCCTCCTGCCTTCTGCCTCCTGCCTTCTGCCTCCTGCCTCCTGCCTCCTGCCTCCTGCCTCCTGCCTTCTTGTAGGCCAATCCTCCTAAAGATAAGAGTCATCATTACCCCTAGGGGGATGAAAATTATTCCATAGTAAACAAATCGATAAAGAGCTCCGTCTGTAACATGGAACGGAGTATTCCAGTCAGGAAATTTTAATAAATACAACAGAAACAGTCCCGACTTGAGATCAACAGAGGATAAACGACTGATTTGATCGAGGTAGAACTGAAGTACCGAGCCATCATAGGTAATGATTAAATGATGGAAGTCAGTATCAACAAAAACTTGAGGAACTACTAATGGAGGCATGGTTCCATTTTCCCCCATTAGTGGTGTCCGGAGTCGTAAAATCAAGTCAGTTCCTTGCTGAGCTAGGGTAAAATTGCGATGATAAGGACCTCCTGAAAGAGAAATAATTCGACCTATTCCCATCTGGGTAATATCAGCGGTGGCGATGGTAGCACTCAAGGTAAACTCAGAGGTTGTTCGGAGTTGTTGGCTAATCAAGGTAGCAGGTTCGGTGGTTGCTAACCAATGATTGGGAGACAAAGAGACGCCTTGTTCCTGATCCAGAAACCGGGTTTCTTGGGGAGAAATGCGAATATTTAGTTGTTGTCCTGACGAGAAACCCGGCTTCTCAGAATATTGCCAAACCAAATCCGGCAGTTGCTTTGTCTGATCTTGATAGTTTCCTTGACCAACTAGCTGATAGTCAGCCAGAATATCCTTCGAGAAACTAGGTTCTTCTTCCCTTCTTCCCCTGTTCCCTTGTTTCGTAAGAGAAAATGTTGCTCCTTCCTGAGCATTGTTACGGTTAGGGTTTCTTGGAGCAGCAAACAATGATGCTACCTCACCCTGGGATAGAGCTTGACTAACCAAAGATAGTTGTGCAATAGACCCTTGCCAGGGTCGATCTCCTGTTGTTTCATTACCCAGCAACAGGGGAAAACTATCATCCCAATTACTCAAATTAGTCCCAGTTTGCAAAGCGAGGGAAATCGCGATCGCGAATATTAAATACCCGAACCAGCTAACCGTTAATTGGGGGAGCCAGAGGCGCTTACTGGTTGCCTCAACCCTTACCACAGGCGAACTGAGAACCTTGGTTCGCCAGCGATGGAAAACCCAAAAACCCAGCAATCCGCTGATACTATTGAGCAGCAAATCACTCCCTGTCGGCGCTCTTCCCGGCAGAAAAGCTTGTAGTAATTCTACCGTTAATGATAAACTAAAACTGGCGACCAAAACCCCGATGATTAGTACTATCCCTCTCAACTTATACCAAGTTGAATTAAGAGGTAGCACATTCATTTTCTCCGCGTCCCCGTGTCCCCGCGTCCCCGCGTCTGTCTGAACTAATATTTTTGAACACAACTGCGTATTACTTTTTTGGCTCAGGCAAGCCAAACCAAAGCCAAAGGGAATAAACAGTAAAAGATTACCTAGCCAGTCGGTGAGATTACTTTTAGTCCTAAAAAGCTTGGCAATTGCTTTGATGTCCAAGCTATCTTGGAAAGTAAAATTAAACGGTAAGAGGGTAGCAACTAGCACTAATAAAATGCCGCAAGCTACTATTCTAGGAGCAGATCGCTCCACGAGCTCGTATAAATCAGTTTTAGAGCTACTGTTAAGAAGCTTGCGTACATTCATTGAAGTTGAGAATTGGGAATTGGGAATTGGAAATTGGGAATTGGGAATTGGGAACGGGGAACGGGGAACGGGGAAGAAGTAATAAGCAACAGACTCATTACTCATTACTCATTACTCATTACTTCAAACAACCGTCGGTTCAGGAATCGGAATAATAAATTTCCCTCCCTGTTGTTTATAAGTCTCCTGTTGCTGCATAATTTCCTGGGCAAAATTCCAGGCGAGAATGAGAACGTAGTCTGGCTGATCCTCAAGCAGTTTCGAGGGGGGGAAAATCGGTAGATGATTGATGCTCATGTAGCGACCGTGTTTGAATTTGTTCAAATCCACTACATAATCAAGGAGTGTTTTATCAACTCCTACGTAGCTCAACATCGTTGTTGCTTTAGCCGCCGCACCGTAACCAACAACTCTCTTGCCTTGCTTCTTCAGATCCCAAAGAATATCGAGTAAGGAGTTCTTAATTTCCTGGACATGCTTAGCAAAATCTCGGTAGTAATCGATGCGATCCACTCCTCGTTCTACTTCCGCTTGTAAGAGCGAGGTAACTGACTCTTGAACTGCTTCGACTGGCTCGACAAACAGACGTAAGGAGCCACCATGGATAGTGGTACGCTGGATATCATTGAGAAACAAACCGTGGCTTCTGAATAATTTGTCCAAAGCTGTTACGGAAAAGTAGCACAGGTGCTGATGATAAATGGTATCAAATTCGCAGTGATCTACTAAATCAACCACATAAGGTGCTTCGATTACTGCTACACCAGTTTCTTTCAACAGCGTGCCAATACCTGCGACAAAACCATTCAAGTCTGGTACATGAGCTAAGACATTGTTAGCGAGGAAAACATCTGCCTGTTTTCCTTCTTCTCGCAGTTGTTGAGCTAAGTCCTTGGTGAAGAAAGTGCATTTCGTGGGAATACCAGCTTTCTGTGCTGCCTCGGCTGGACCAGAAGCCGGATCGACCCCTAGTACAGGTATACCTACTTCATGAAAGTTTTTGAGCATGTACCCATCATTACTAGCAGCTTCAATCACCAAGCTGCTACTATCAAGCTTCCTGGAGGCAATTAGTGCTTTGGCACTGTCGCCAAAATGTTTGAGTAGGGAAGGAGAAATGGAAGAAAAATAGGGATACTCCTGACAGAAGAGAATTTCTGGAGGTACACTCACGGTAATTTGCACCAAGGAGCAATTGGGACAGAAAGCTAATTCAAGAAGTGCGGTATATTCCGGTTGCTCTAGTTGATCTAATCTCAGCAGTCCATCAGCTAGGGGAGTATAACCGAAAGAAATAATTAATTCTAGCTCAGAATGACCGCAAGCACGGCAGGGTGGTAACGAGTCCATTGTTTAGGGTAGATAGGTGGAACTGGCATCCTGCCAGTATTAAGTGGAACTGGCATCCTGCCAGTAGTAAGTAGAACTAGCATCCTGCCAGTAGTAAGTGGAACTGGCATCCTGCCAGTAGTAAGTAGAACTAGCATCCTGCCAGTAGTAAGTAGAACTGGCATCCTGCCAGTAAGTGGAGCTGGCATCCTGCCAGTAGTAAGTAGAACTAGCATCCTGCCAGTAGTAAGTAGAACTAGCATCCTGCCAGTAGTAAGTGGAACTGGCATCCTGCCAGTAGTAAGTAGAACTAGCATCCTGCCAGTAGTAAGTAGAACTGGCATCCTGCCAGTAGTAAGTAGAACTAGCATCCTGCCAGTAGTAAGTAGAACTAGCATCCTGCCAGTAGCAAGTAGAACTGGCATCCTGCCAGTAACTAAGTGTTAGGTGGATACAGTGCTTATTCGACAAATTGGTGTATGGTTTCAGGATTCATTGATAACCAGAACATCAGCTTGCTAATCCACCTAACACCTAATACCTACTTCACCGCAGCTGGAACCTCAGTTTGCCAACGCAAGGTATCATCCAATTTCCCACTACTGAGTAGTTGTTTAATGTGAGCAATGCGCTGATATCTTGGTCCTTCAAACTCTTCGAGAGTTAAACCAACCTTTTGATAAGCCTGGTAGAGTTCTTGAGCTCCTTTGCGAGCATCCCATTGGGGTTGAAATTCAGGGATCGCTTCCCGGATTTTACTGGCGTTTACCCGATAGCAACGCTTATCTGGTCCAGCATCCTGAGCATATTCGATTTGGCAACCTGGCACTGTCTCTTGGACAATATCTGCCAATTCCCGGATGCGATAGTTGTCCTCATTGCGAGCCACATTAAAGGCTTGATTGTGTACTACTTCCCGGGGAGCATTGATTACTGCAACAAAGGCTCGAGAGATATCTTCGATGTGGACAATGGGACGCCAAGGGGTACCATCACTCTTGATATAGACCCTTCCTGTCGTAAAAGCCCAAGCTACTAGGTTATTGAGTACTAAGTCAAAACGCAGGCGGGGGGATACACCAAAGGCTGTAGCATTGCGTAGAAAGGTAGGACTAAAGTTGTCGTCTGCTAACTTAGTCACATCCTGTTCGGTACGCACTTTGGAAATGCCGTAGGGGGTAACCGGGTTAAAGGCAGATTCTTCCGTTAACCAGTCCTCGCCACCAGCGCCATAGTTGCTACAGGAAGAAGAAAAGACATAGCGGGGAACGCCTACTTGTTTGGCTAATTCTGCTATACGAACCGAGGCGAGATGATTAATCTCATAGGTTAAGTCAGGATTGAGGTTTCCT
The DNA here is from genome assembly GCA_010672425.1 of Symploca sp. SIO2E6. GTDB lineage: Bacteria > Cyanobacteriota > Cyanobacteriia > Cyanobacteriales > Coleofasciculaceae > Caldora. The sequence continues at coordinate 3,123 of JAAHGR010000191.1, read as the reverse complement.
AAGGGATCGTTAGACAATCCCGCTAAATGAAGCACTGCCTCAAATCCCTCTAAATCCGCTGCTTCTACATCCCGGATATCTTTTTTGATCTCTGTAATTTCCTGGATGCCGTCACCAAAAGTACTGTTGGTAAACAGATCACTATCAAATCCTACTACTTCATGCCCTTGAGCTAGTAGCATGGGCACTAGTATTGTCCCGATGTAACCCTTGTGACCCGTTACTAATACTCGCATCTGTTTCCTCCCAAGTTTTCCAAGGTGCATTACCACTATTCCACAGACTTTCCAAGCGTCGCTTATCTCGCAAGGTGTCCATGCATTGCCAATAAGAGTTATGCTTATAGGCCATTAATTGTCCATCTTTAGCTAGATTTTCTAGGGGTGCTTTTTCCCACTGAGTATCATCCCCTTCGATGTAATCAAAGATTTCCGGTTCCAGGACAAAAAAGGCGCCGTTAATCCAACCTTCCCTAGTCTGGGGTTTTTCTGAGAATTCGCTAATTTGATTCTCCTTGAGGTCTAGGTGACCAAAACGAGCCGGTGGCCTTACTGCCGTTAAAGTGGCTAATTTACCATGGGAACGATGGAAGTCCAGGAGTTCAGGCAAATTGATATCAGAAACTCCATCTCCCCAAGTCAACATAAATGTTTCATTGCCCATGTAGGGAGCTAAACGTTTAATGCGTCCTCCAGTATTGGTGCTAATACCAGTGTCGATTAAATCCACAGTCCAATCTGGCTGGTAACCGCCATGCCTTTTGATGTCACCATTGCGTAAGCTCACGGTCAAATTACTGTTAAGAGAACAGTAGTCCACCATGTATTTTTTGATCACCTCAGCTTTATAGCCGAGGGCAATCACAAACTCATTAAAGTTGTAGTGGGAATAGTGCATCATAATGTGCCACATAATTGGCTTCCCACCAATTTCCACCATTGGTTTAGGCTTGGTCTCAGTTTCTTCGGCAAGACGAGTACCAAGACCTCCGGCAAGAATTCCTACTTTCACAAGATTCACTCCTGAACTGCTTTAAAGTTGTTCAAGCATCGATTTAAGCAGTAGGCAAAACTACTTTATTGGTCGTTACTTGAACCATTACTGAGTTTTTTTCTTGCTAACTTCAAGAAAATCAAGTTAAATAATTCAATTGTTTCTTTAATTTAGTTAACTCAATTAGGATCTCAGGCGTTGTTCGATGAATGGCAACTATAGACATTGACCTTAATTAATTTGGTTAAATGATATAATGAATAATTTTGACATCTGTAAAATAAATTGTCAATTAAATCACCCCTTGTTTAATGTAAAGAAAGGTTAAGGACAGAACAATCTTTAGTATTCTGCAATTATTGAGGCATAAAGATGCAATTTTTATTGCACATTTGTGTAATCGTGGTAGGTGTTAGGTGGTAGGTGGTAGCTATTAGGGATTTACCCCTTGCGGTGCAAGGTTTTTGAGCCAAATGCCGACCTATTGATCCTTCTTTCTTCAAGTTACAGCAACTTAGCTCCAAAAGTTTCATGAATTCCTCGGTAATAGCCAAAATTTACATAATCTTTAAACTGACATTCTGTCCCCTAACTGGTAATATCAGTATTGGAGTAATTGTTAACAAAAGTAAAGTAACTTTTTATACATGCAAGCTCCCGAACTAGATCCCCGACTTCTTCAAGAAGTCGGGGATCTGAACACCTTTGACTGAGTTAAGACTGACTTGTGTTTGACAACCAATCCCAACTCCGAAGACTTGTTTATGATAGGAGGCGCATGAGATTTGGGGACGCACCAGATGCATCAGACGCACCAGAGAGGTTAAGTAGAGGTTGACTGTTGAATGTTAAATGAAATAAACAAGCACAATCCTTTTCCCTTCTGCCTCGGAGCCTCGGAGCCTCCTGCCTCCTGTTTTTTAAAAGTATCATGTCGCGATCGCTTAAAATTGAACCCCAATTCATCGAACGAGTCAAGATGGCTGTGAAGCGGAATCGCTTTCCCAGTCAAAAGGCTTTTGCTCTGGAGTTAGGACTAGGTAAGTCCACTGTCGTTAATTTCCTCAACGGCAAACCCGTAGATTATCTCAATTTTGTTGAAATTAGTGAGAAATTGGGGCTAGACTGGCAAGAAATCGCTGCGGAACCTGAGCCTAATTCAGCTCAGCCTCAGGGTAACAATTCTCCGACCCCAGCATTTTATGTGGAGCGTCCCCCGATTGAGGCTAACTGTTACCAAACCATTAGTCAGTCGGGATCCTTATTGCGGGTCAAAGGACCTCAGCAGATGGGTAAGACAAGATTGATGCATCGGGTGCTCAACAATGCGAGGGAGCAAGGATATCAAACGGTGACCCTGAGTTTTGAACTAGCTGATCGTGCTGTTTTCCAGGACTTAGGGAAATTCTTACAGTGGTTTTGTGTAGCTGTGAGTAAGAGATTAGGACTACCCAATCAGTTAGCAGACCATTGGGATGAGATCTTTACCGCTAATGATAACACTAACAGTTACTTTCAGGATTATTTGCTCACCAAAACTGCTAAACCCTTGGTGCTAGCCTTAGATAAGGTAGACTTGGTATTTGAACAGGCAGCAATTGCCAAGGATTTTTGTAGTTTACTACGTAATTGGCACGATGAAGCCAAAAGAGGCGATCGCGATAGTGAAATTTGGCAAAAACTCCGCTTAGTTATTGTACATGCCACAGATGTTTATCGCTCCCTAAATATCCATGCTTCACCCCTAGCAGGTGTCGGGGTAGTGATGACTTTACCCGAGTTCAACCGACAGCAGTTACAGGATTTGGCTCAACAGCAGGAATTAACTTTGGAGGGAAATGAGGCAGAGCAATTGTTGAATTTAGTGGGAGGACATCCCTATTTGCTACAACTGACAGTTGAGCAGATGAAGCATCAAGGCATTACTCTGAATCAGTTGTTAGAGGAAGCTGCCACAGAAGCCGGAATTTACAGCAATCATCTGCGCCAACACTTAGGAAATCTCGAACAACATCCAGAATTAGCCAGAGGGTTTAGGGAGGTGGTAACCAAGGAACATCCAGTTAAATTAAAGCCTGTACTGGCATTTAAGTTACAGAGTATGGGTTTGCTCGAGTTGACAGGGGATAA
>JAAHGR010000190.1 GCA_010672425.1 Symploca sp. SIO2E6 | reverse complement strand
ACCCTTTGGGAAGTATCCCTGGATGTGCCCACTTTCTTTTACGATCCCGAAGGAGATTCCATTTATTATGCTGTTACAGAAAATGACGATTTTACGATTTCACTCAATGAAGGAGTTTTGTTCTTGAGGCTCTTGAGGCAGTGCAACGGTAGGAAATAGATTAAGGTCAACACCATTGGGTAAATATGCTATTTTTGATGGAGGTATGTTAAACTTAGAGATGTATTCGTAGGCATAAGGAAGTAAAGTGATAATTAGGTGAGCTTTTCTATACAGGTATGCTTCTAGCTTGCTGAGGATCAAGGTCAAGGGATGATACTTGCGGATGGCTTTCATATCAATTAAAGTTTGAGGCCAAAGGTCGCGAACCTCAAAGCAAAAGGGAATCTGATAGCGAGCAGCTAAGTGTTCGGCTGCCCATACGGCAAACGGGTGGACTGACGAACCGATGATAACGTCTGGTTGTTCGTTGATTTGCTTGGGTAACTGTAAAACTTGCCCTGCAAAATACAGCATATTCCACAAGCGCCGGATACCATTTCCTTGGTAGTCTGGACTAGGTAAGAGCAAGAATTTGACATGTTTATCTTGCCAAATTCCAAGAGAATGAGTTCCTTGTGGCGGTTTACTCTTGAGTAGATGTTGGCTGCTAGAGGCAATAACTGTTACTTCATGTCCGTATTTTTTTAATTCTTTAGCTAAGGTATAATGGCGAGTACTGGAGCCCCATTCTGGAGGTGTGGCATAGTGGTTAATCATCCAGATTTTCATTCACTTTTACCCAGTAGGATGTTGATAATAGTTTTGGCCGCATTACCATAACCGTATAAGTGTTGAGAAGATTGGTTTGCTTGACTACTGGTATAATTATTAACAATACCTTTTTCCGCCTCTATGATTCGCTTTCGTTCTGCCCCTACTAGTTGGTTAAATCCCTGCTCTACCAGCTCAATCCATTCAGTCTCCTCGCGTAAAGTGATACAGGGTTGATCAAAGAAATAAGCTTCTTTTTGTAAACCACCACTATCGGTGAAGACTCCTTGACAATGGGAGAGTAAGGTAATCATGTCAAAGTAACCAACAGGTTCAACTAGTTTGATGTCTGGAAAAGCATGAGTTTCAAGTAGCTTTTGAGTTCGGGGATGAAGGGGTAAAATGACTGGGGTAGTTTGGGAAATCTCATCTAATGCGCTCATAATACTGTTTAAGCGCACTGGATTGTCTGTATTTTCGGCACGGTGAACCGTTGCTAGATAAAATCGGTTTGACACCTTTTGCATCAGAGATGCGGTTTTGGGTGTTGGTTGAGCAATTTTTTGGTAAAATAAGACCGCATCATACATCACATCTCCAACTTGACAAAGTTGGACATGGGCACGATGCTGTAGCCCTTCATTTTCCAGATTTTTAACCGCAGTTGCTGTGGGACAAAATAACCATTGAGAGATTTGATCTGTTAAAATGCGGTTTACCTCTTCAGGCATTTTCATATTAAACGATCGCAAGCCTGCTTCCACATGAGCAACTGGAATCTGTAATTTGACTGCGGCTAAAGCTCCTGCTAAGGTAGAGTTAGTATCTCCATATACTAAGGTAATATCGGGCTTCTCTTCCTGAAGAACCTGCTCAATTTTATCGAGCATTTGTCCCGTCATTGTTCCATGAGAACCTCCTCCAATACCTAGGTGATAATTAGGGTGAGGGATTTGCATTTCTTGGAAAAACACATCGGACATATTCTTGTCGTAATGTTGCCCGGTATGGAGAAGGATTTCTTGGATGGGGTTAGAGGGGTTTTGGTTGTGTTGTGCGATCGCACGGGAAACTGCTGCTGCTTTAATAAATTGGGGTCTTGCTCCCACAACCGTTAAAATTTTCATGTTAATAGTTCTTGGTATAAGGCAAGAAGTTTTTTGGCCTCAGTCTCCCAATTATATTTTTCTTCCACGGCTTTTCGCCCATTTTGACCCATTTGTTCTGCTTCTCGGGGATGGTCGAAGATCCATTGTATAGCTTGAGCGATCGCTTGGGGATTAAGGGGATCGACACAGAGTCCACAGTGATTTCCTTCGATAATATTCTGCCACAGGGGGAAATTGGAAGCAATAACGGGAATACCTGCTGCCATATACTCAAACATTTTGACAGGTAGGGCATCTAAATAGTTAATCGCTGGCCGTAACACGACTAGACCCGCCATTGATTTGGCTAAGGTTTGAGCTACTTCTTCCCTAGGCAAGTATCCTAATTCTTGAACCCTAGACCAACCGGACATCCCCATAGTTTGTTGGCGCTGCTGGACAGTCTCAAAACGACCAGCAAGGAGCAGTTGACCGTTGGTTTGGCCAATCGCTTCTACCATTTCGGTAATGCCACGGAGTTGGGAAATACCACCAATGTAGCAGACAATCGGTTTTTTCTTTAACCAGTTGATCTTAGATGGGTAAAGTTCCGAGAGAATCGGATAGTTGTTAATATCTATGGATCTACCACCAATTTTTTGAAAGCGATCGCGGATATGGGGGGTGGCGGTAATTAAAGCATCGAAGCGTTTAGCCGCAAAGTTTTCTGTGATTTCTAGACAATTGGCAAGCCTTGGACGCAGCAGTTGAGGAATATATTCTTTGGCCAAGGTTTGGCGGGGCACATCTTCATGGATATCATAGATGACCACTTTTCCTTGGTGTTTGAGCATTAAGCCGACTAAAACTAGGTCAGGATCGTGAAAATGATAGATTTGAGCCTGGGTTTGGAGAGCGAGTTCATAGATATTTTTGAGATTGGTAAGACGTTGCCAGCGTTTTTTCAAAGGAGGGAAAGCCCTAATTTGAATTGATGCAATTACCTCATCTGTTGGGTTTTGAGCAATTAAAGTAAGTTCTGGGTCTAGTTGGCGTAGGGTTTGACATTCTTTGTGAAAGATACGAATATCGTAGGGAGGGTGTGCTGAAGTTAGGTGGCAAATTTTAACCATGTTCGGGCTTGCTCAATTGAAAGAGGTTGAAAATTGTTCGACCCAACAAATAAAGTTAACCCAACGCCAAATTTGAAAGGTAAAGGGCTTACGACCTGCCAAGACTTGTTCAAATTCTTGCTGCATTGCTGTGGTCTGAAACGCAGGAATTTCCAAGGCAGTTTCACTAGAGAGAATTGTGCTGACCCAAGGATAGAGGGTTTGAAGCCAGTTTTTTTCAGGAGTCGCAAAGCCAATTTTATCTTGACGGTCAAGAATAAGATCAGGAACAATACCTCTCATTGCCTGTCGAAAAATTGCTTTAGAGGTGCCATCTGGGGCAATAAGGAACTCTTCTGGTAAGGACAGCAAGAAGGTTACCAGGGAGGGGGTGAGAAAGGGAACTCGGCTTTCAATGGAGTGAGCCATGGAATTACGGTCTTCGTAACGCAGGAGTGACAGGAGGCTGTTTTGCACATCTTGGGCTAAGGTCTCCCTGAGTACTTCTGGACTGGTGCGACGGGGAAATAATTGCGGTGTAATGCCCTGTTGATTTAACCATTTCCTGTTAAACCAAGGGGGAATTTGTTCTTTTCCTACCAGTTTTCGGGCTGGGGCTTCCCAGTTTGAGGGAATGAGGAATCCCCCTGTGCGGATTAGCAGTTGGCTTAAACTGGTATCGGGGAGTTGAGCAGCTTTGTGCCATAATTGGTATGCCCTTTGCAACTTACCTTGACGGATTAGAGAGGCCAAACGAGCAGCAATATAGGGACGATAGCCACCAAGGAGTTCATCGGCTCCTTGTCCATCTAGCATAACTTTGATGCCTGTTTGTTGAGCAAGGCGAAAGACTCGGTACTGAGCATAAATACTCGTACTCCCAAAAGGTTGGTCTTGAATTTGAATAAGATGTTCTAAGTCCCCAATTAGTTCTTCCGGTTGGGGTTGGCTTTTGTGAATTGTGGCTTGGGCTGATTTTCCCACTAAATCGATCCAAGGCTCTTCATTAGTTGCTGGGTCGTTGGTAATGTGGCTAAAGGTATGTAGTTGGAGGTTACTCCCTTGGAGATGGCGCATGGACATCACAATGGAGGAAGAATCTATTCCTCCGGAAAGGGCAGCACCTACGGGAACATCGCTGCGGAGGTGGAGACTTATATTTTCTAGGAATAAGTCTCGTAGTTGATTTGTGGCGGTTTCGTAAGATAAATCTAGCCGTTGATTGAGGTCGATTTGCCAGTAACGGATAGGAGTAGGGAGTTGGGGGTCATCTAAAGGAATTTCTAGATAATGGGCTGGAGGAATTTGCTTGATGTCAGCAAAGAGGGTTTGCGAACCATGATCTATTTGTCCGTAGCGGAGGTAATTATAAAGGAGTTGGGGATGGAGTTGTCGGTTAACTTGGGGAAGGGTTAAGAGGGCTTTGATTTCTGAGGCAAAGGCAAAGCCGTCGGGGAAACAGGTATAGTAGAGAGGTTTGATACCAAAGAAGTCCCGGGCTAAAAAGAGTTGGCGTTTTTGGGTATCGAGGATAGCAAAAGCGAACATTCCCACAAGGCGGGTGAGGGCTTGTTTGCCCCACTGGGCATAGGCTTTGAGCAGAACTTCTGTATCGCTTTGGGAGTAAAATCTGTGTCCTAGGGCTTGGAGTTTAGTTTGGAGTTCGAGGTAGTTGTAGATTTCACCGTTGAAGATGATGTAGTATTGACCGTCGGGAGTCCCCATTGGTTGCCATCCAGAAGGGCTCAGGTCAAGAATGGAGAGGCGACGATGGATAAGAGCCAGCCAAGGGTTTTGTAGTTTTTGGGGATTACGGGTAAGTTGGATGGAAGTAGTATTTGACCAACCTAGAAAGCCAAGATCATCTGGGCCGCGATCGCGAAGGGTAAAATTGAGAGATGCTAGAGTCTGTGACTCAATTTTCCGCCTATTGAACTGAACTATTCCAGCTATTCCACACACAAATCCCTATCCTGGTTTCAAACGTGTAATCTCTTCAAATTGACTCATACCGTTGTTTTGTAAGGTTCGCAACGTATTTTAGGTTGTGCCATTTATTAACATATTCAAGAGATGCTTCAGATTTTTTTCTAAGTATTTGACGGTTTTCAATACAATTGAGAAGTACTTGATAAATTGTATCGGGTTCAGCTTGAATAACAGTTTCTACTACATCCTTAGCCATTTGTTCAGGTAAAAAATGCAAATCTTGTTGAGCAATTCTAGCAATGATAGGTTTCCCCATCTTCATTGCTTCAACGGCAAATCCTCCATACCAGCCAATCAGGACTTGGTCTATGATTAAGTCAGCTTCTTGATAAATTTTTAGGGCTTGGGCATGGGGAAGGTTTTCGACAAGAGAGACATCAATGTAGTTTGCCTGAGTTTTCTGGATTTTTTGGAGGGCAGCCAAAATATGATCACTGCCCTTGGCTTCACGATTGGTAGGTGCGTGAACAATTTTGAGTTTTTTTCCCAACTTTGGTGGAAATAAATCAATGCCATCAAAGCTGATAGAATAAGGCAAAAAAGATGATTTACCTTTGGGTAAAAAATAGAGTAAGTCAGGATTTAAAGCCCAAATATGAGAAACATAACGCTCCATCTTGTTGATGCCTTGGCGTCGGTATTTGTCTAGCTTGCCAGAGTTACACTGACCACCGTAGCAGTTAGTATTGTGGCAGGCTGCAATCTTAGTTCTCTGTATAGTGAGATATTTTTGCCTCGCATCACAACCGTTGTAAGTGACGAACAATTTTGCTTTATCAGGGTAAAAGGGAAGTTCAAATTGATTAAGATGCTTAGCGGGTAAGTGGATTAATGATGAGCCAAAGTTGAAGTGAAATATATCGTATTTGTTCCTGATTTCTAGGAAAGTCTGTGCTAGTTTAGCCAGTTTCCTTGGTTGAGAAGAGTAGTTTTGTAAGTTAAGATTAATATCAGCAGGATATTGGAGCCAATTTTGGCGAGAAACTAATACGGAACTATCTAAACCCAGAAATCTCTCTCCTTGAGCTAACCCCCAAGCATTTCCTCCCACTGATGAAGGAAGATGTAAAACTTTCACTCATATCTCCTCAATTATGAATTATCGTGAGTTTTGCAAAATTGCTCGTTGATGATCTTATCTAAGCCTTGTTTAAAGTTTGTAAATTGATAATCTACCAGAGAAAGTAGCTTTTTGTTATCAGCAATTAAATTACCATGACGTGGTTGCTCTATATAGTCTAATTTAGGTTTACTTACGAGTAATTCACCAGCAAGAGTAGCAATTTCTCTAATACTGATTGTTTCACTTCCAGATATATTAAGATATTGAGGAATTTTTTCTAAGTCTAGAATCTGAGTAACGATGTCAAGGAAATCTTGTATATACGTTAAAGATAGCCTTAGTCCTCCCAAATCTGTAGGGTCAATGGGATTTTTATCAATTCTGATTGTTTTTTCAGTAAGGACTGAATTAATTAATTTAGATACCAGTTTGTCAGTTTGACCTACTCCATAAATCCCAAACAGTCTGGCAATAATGATCTCCATATCGTTTCTGAAGAGAGAAAGTGCCTCCTCTGCCTGAATTTTACTCAAAGCATACCAGTTATCCCGGTTGAGAGGAGCATCTTCAGGAAGAGGGTGGAAGCTGGAAGCATAAACGTTTCCAGTTGACGTGTAGAGAAATCGTTTGACTTGTGACTGGCGAGCTAGTTCTGCGACTTGGATAGCACTGGTAACATTAACATTGAATAAGTGGGGAGCTCTTTCTGGAACCTGGCGATAATAGGGGGATTGAGCTAGATAAATAATAGTGTCTGTACCACAAGGAATAGAAAATTGTTCTGAGAGTAAGCCGGTGTGAGGGTTAATACCATTACTGTCAGAGGAACTGACTCCACAAACCTCAACTCCTTGAGATGCTAGGTGATTGAGTAAGTTTTTCCCAATGAAACCGCCAGAGCCAATAATAAGAACTTTCATACAGTTACACCTAAATCTTCATAGGCTGTTTTAAGACGTTCAGCAAATGCTTCAAGGGTAAAGTACTTTTCAATATACTGTCTGCTGCTGATGCCGATGTCTCTAAGTTGTTGTCGATTCTCCACTAGTGTGCAGATATCCTTTTCCAAGTTAGTAATCTGGGTATTAATGATGGGGCATTCTTCTGGATGTAGCAGATATTCCTGGGGTTTTCTAATAAAACACATAACAGGTTTCCCCATTGCCATACCTTCTAGGGCAAAATAACCGTGGAAGCCAATCAAACATTGGTCAAAAATTAGATCAGCTGAACGATAGATGTTGAGCGCTTCATCATTGGGAACTTTCTCTACTAAGGTTAATTCTACAGGAATGCCCTCTGCTTGCAGATTTTTTACTGCCTCAATCAAGAAATGGGTTCCTTTGAACATCCGGTGATTTGGCGCGTGAACGATACGAATGGGCTTAGTTGCATCCGGTTGAGGATAAGCTGGTTCATATTTATCGGCATTAGCTCCATACAAGTCTATTGGCCAGAAAAATAAATCATTGCGGCTACCGGGAGTATACTCAATCATGTCTCCCATAGAAAATATGGCTTTTGAGTAGTGCTTGAGTTTTTCTAGGTTGTGTATCCGCTTAGCTTCGTCGCAAATACAGGCTTTTCCTACCAGGGTACATTCACTACAGCAGTTGGGATCTCCCAAACCTTTGGTGGTTTGCCGACTGCGGATATCTGCACCATAAGTCCAGAAGAAGACGGGAATTTTGAGTAGTTTGTATACAAAGAGTTCTCGATAATCGAGGCTAAAAGGTTTTCTGGGAAAAAGCAACCCGCGATCACAGTAGAAATGGAGTCGATCTACAGATAGGCAAGCCCAGAGGAATACTGCTAGGCTAACTAAACCAGCGATAATTGGCACTGATGTCCAGCGACTGAGATTATAGTCAAAATCTTTAGTGATAAAGTAAGGACGATAAACTAAGGATTTGGCATTAACTCCCATTAGGCTTTCTGCTCTAGCATTGAATGCCATAGTGATAATGGGAGTACCTGTCCATAAACTCAGGGGTTGGCGTCGGCTAAACTTTTTGGTGATAATTCTCAGAGGTAATATGAGTAGGGCTAAAGCTATAGTCAAGGTAGATAAAAGGTCATAGCCTAGCCAAAAGATTTTTCTCATTAACTTGGTTTAGTTAATAGTACAGATATGCCATTAGGATTGGCAGGGTTGAAACTGTACTCTCTAACTCCTAACTCTTCTAGCCATCCTTTCACTTCATCTTCAGTATGCTGCCAAGCATTATGGGGGTGATACCAGTCAAAATTAACCATATTGTTGGTCTCATAATCAAATGCCTCATTCCAGAAGCATTTAACAAAGTTGTAATACATCAGTCGCTGAACATTGTGGGTTCCTGCAGGTATCCCTAAAATAGGAATCGGTTTTTCTAGAGTAATTTGGGCGTTGAGGCGACTTAACTCCCTCCCAAGTTCCGTTAATCCTTCACAAGCTTGGTATGCTGATTCAGGATCAAGTTGTTTAAAGCTATCCCTAATATAGCGATCGCAAAATTGACGAGCAGCCCCCATCTTTTTGTATACATAGAAGAACATTTGCCCTCCTGGCTTTAGCTTTTGATAGATTGCCAGAAGAGCTTTCTTCGTATCAGGTGTGTGATGCAACACCCCATCAGCAATAATAAAGTCGAAGAAGTCATCAGCAAAAGGCATCTCCATCAAGTCTGCTTGGACAACGTAGCAGTTGGGAAGATGTTTAGTGTTCTCAAAACTAGCGAAAGCGCCATCGGAAATATCCACAGCAAATACTTGACCGGTGGTATTTTCGGCCATTAATTTGGTATTAAAGCCAGAACCAGGTCCTACTTCCAGAATGTATTCTCGCTGTTGATAAAAAGCTTTGAGTTCATCTACGGTTGATAAACCCAGTTTCTTACAATACCAGTCGCCGAGGAACTCTTGATGGCTTGGTTCTAATCCATAGTTACGAAAACGACGCCATTTATCTGAAAAGGTTTCATTGGTTAGCCGTTGCTCTCCAGCATTTTCTGGTTCAACTTCGTCGTGAATTGGGGGTAATCCATGTTTTTCTTGGAACCAGGTGTAGTCTGGTTTCAGGGAGCCACGCAAAAAGCTGGGAACTCCTTGAATAATAGGATACCAATATTGCTCTTGAGTCAGTAACGCTCCTTCAATGATATTTTCCCCTTCTTCTAGAAAGGAAATCAGTTTAGGTGCAGGTTGAGTACCAGTGGGAGGGAGGGAGAGATAAGTAATAATTTCTTTTCTCATAGTTGCTATAAATATTTGCGAGAGATGACAGTATCAAGTGAGTACACCAATTTCGGTAGAGACATTGCTCTCTAATTGAGGTTGCTGAAGATATTTTTGATAGTTTAGTAGCTGAGTTGCAACGGTGTCCTGGGAGCTATGGTATTTTTTGATCCAGTTGATTGAGGCGGTAGACAATTCTGCCAACCTTGCTGGGTTTTCTATAATTGCTGTTACCTTGGCAAAAATCTCCTCTTCTGTTTGACAATTGACAACTGGGGGTACTTCCTGATATTGCTTGAGGATTTGATTTTCATCCAGGTAAGTGCAAATCGGAGAACCAACTGCCATTGCCTTAAATAATACTCCCCCAAAAGACCCCAATTTAAACTGATCTACCACCAAATTACAGGCTCTGGCAGTGCGCTCAAATTTAATAGTTCCCATTGGCTCATACCAATGGACAAAATCGGAACATCCTTTTGTTTTTAGTAAGTCGATGCTCTCTTGAACATTTTTTCCCCACCGACAACAAACTATCCCGACTTTGTAACCGGCTTGGCGTAATCGACAGAAGGCATTCAAAAAGACATCATTAGCCTTATCAGCGTAGCCAGTGCCAACTACCCAGTCATGGCGAGTAGGAAAGAAAAATAAGAAATCTGAGTCTAGTAAGCGGCAAAGTTCTTGCCTTAATTGTTGCCAGCCTTGAATTTTCAGGCCATGCTCTTCATCATAGGGGTGATTAATATAAGAAACTCGATTATCAGCTAAGAGGCGGGCATTTTTTAAACAGTCTGAGTTGGTGACGAAGACATGTTCAGCCGCACTATAGGAAAGAGCTGTCATTCTTCCTTGGGGAGTTGCTTGAAAGGGTATTTCTCTGAGAGTTCCGTGTTCAAAGGCAAAGTAAGGTTTTTCACAGAGTAGGGGTAAGATAGGGTCAGTCGAATAGGCTTGAATCAGATCATATTGAGAGAGCAGCTCCCGCCATACTAAAATAGTAGGACGGTAAGGTTCTAAATCTGTAGTGGTAAGTTGGTCTTGGCGATCGGGAAATCTTTGATGAAATAGTTTAACCAGTTCCTCTACCCGTTGATCAAAAGAATATTGCTTGTCTTCCAGGGGTTTACTCAATAGCAGTTTCTTAACTAGGTAGAATGGTGAGACAAATAAAGCTACTAGAGAAACCAGTAAGTAAAATATAAAGGCAAGGAAACTAGTTATTGTCGTCAAGAAATAAAAAATTACTCTCCCCAGAGGAAACCATCGGTAGCGGAAGATTTGAAGGTGATTTGGCCATAGCCGCACTTCTTGAAGGCGACTGAGCAATCCTGGAAACCCCCTGCGTAATCCTATTAGATAAGCTAGCATCTTAATAGCCTCAAGCCGGTACGAGGTACGCTCGAAACCATCAACAATGTGGGCGAGGAACTGACCACTACCTCGCACTCGGTTCTTGCGTCCAGCAAGGAGCTTGCTCGCTCGAGCAACGACCAGGCGGCTTCGATTGAGGAAATCAGTCGCTCTTTGGAACAAATCTCGGGAATGACGGAGACCAACGCCGAACATGCCCAGAAAGCCACTCAGATTGCCTCTCAAACCCGCGAGTCGGCAGATCAAGGCGCCAGCGACACCGAAGACATGGCCGTAGCCATGAGCGAGATCCAAGACGCGAGTGACAATATTTCGAAAATAATCGGGACTATCGACGAGATCGCCTTCCAGGCGAATATTCTCGCTCTGAACGCCGCGGTGGAAGCGGCTCGGGCTGGCGATGCAGGGGCAGGTTTCGCCATCGTGGCCGACGAGGTTTGCAATCTCGCCAAACGCAGCGCAGAGGCTGCCGAGGAAACTGCCAGCAAGATCGAGGACTCGATTCGGAAGAGCAAACATGGCGTCGAGATCAGCTCAAGGGTTTCCGATCGCCTCAAGGAGATCGCCCAGAAGGCGAACGACGTAGACTCCCTGGTAGGATCCATCGCGGCAGCATCCGCTCAGCAGAACAAAGGAGTCAGGGAAGTAAGCGAAGCGGTAAATACGATCGACAATTCCATCCAGAGCAACGCCTCTCGCTCCGCGAATCGCGCAAAGGACTCGGAAAATCTGAACGCTCAAGTAAGATCGCTGAAGGAAACGCTGAGGGTCTTTCACAGGCTCGTAGGTTCAGGCGCCCCAGGAAATCAACTACCTGAAACGCCCGCGATCGCAGGTTCCGGAAGTCGCCGTTCCGAGTCATTGGCCTTCGAACAGGACCGCCTCGAGAGCAGTTCGATCGAGAGCGGAAGAATCGACTGGAATTAGGGCGCGTTCTGCAGTGAAGGCAAGCGCCCGGAGATTTCCAATCGTGTATCCATAAGTCAGTGTAGATTGCAGGCATGCGACAACAGCTACGCCTGCTGAAAGTACAATTTTCCTTA
>JAAHGR010000019.1 GCA_010672425.1 Symploca sp. SIO2E6 | reverse complement strand
TTGGGAATTGGGAATTGGGAATTGGGAATTGGGAATTGGGAATTGGGAATTGGGAATTGGGAATTGGGAATTGGGAATTGGGAATTGGGAATTGGGAATTGGGAATTGGGAATTGGGAATTGGGAATGGAGAATGGAGAATGGAGAATGGAGAATGGAGAATGTAGAATGAAGGATTATTTTTTCTGTTTCCTTTGTTCCGGTTGACACAAGCGCTGGGGCGGGTTTAGATAAATTTTCGCCGATTGCTTAAGATCTAGGTTAACCCGCCCTTACATGGTCTTACAGCGCTTTGCGATGTTATGAGGTACAGTAAGAAAAATCCCCCTAAATCCCCCGAAGATCGGGGGACTTTTACTGCCCCCCTTTCTAAGGGGGGTTGGGGGGATAAAGGTGTACCACATAACAGCGAAAACTGCTGTATTATTGGTAGAGAATATCATGCGATTGCCTCCGACAACAGCTTGCGCGATCGCTTAAAAACAAGATACCGTGGTAAATTTGTGAATTGAGAAATTGCACAAAGTGCTTTGAGCTGGCCTATGACTACCCGTAGAAAACGCCTCACTAGCTTTTTGCTCGCCCTAATCGTGGGGTTGGTTCTAACTAGAGTGATGTTTGAGACCATAACCGATGAAATTGCCATCTTTGGCTTCCACGATATTATTAATCTAGATAATCCCCAGGAACTCCCTCCCCAGCGTCGTGCCTCTGATGGAGACTACACTAAGCAGGATTTGGAACAATTTATCGAGTCTTTAGTACAGGACAATTATTGGTTCCTTTCGTCTCAAGAACTTTATGATTATTTTTTAAGTTTGAACAAAAAAAAGATCCCCTCCGAACATCAAGGTCAAAAAAAAGTTATGCTGACTGTTGATGATGGCTATAAATCTGCTCATATCAATTTAATGTCTTTGGCAGAAAGTATTGAAGCCAAGTATGATAAAAAAATTAAATTCGTTTGGTTTATTAATCCTTCCTTTATGGGAGTTCCTGGGGTAGAACTAGACCATGCTAGTTGTGAGGAATTAAGAGAAGGTTTAACTAAGGGTTTTTATGACCTGCAATCCCATGGAGATCATCACAAAGACTTGACAACTCTTCAGGTTAAAGATTTAAAGCAAGAATTGTTAAATTCCCAACGAATTCTCAGAGAATGTACCCAAGAATTAGATACTAATAAAACTATAGGCTCTCACATAGCTTATCCCTTTGGGGAAACAAATAATCAGGTAAAAAAATATGTCTCTAAATACTACTTATCAGGATACCTATATAATAATCTAACCCTCAAACTAGGTTGGTGGTCTAAAGATAACTATCGCATACCCAGGGTGAGCATTCATAGCAGAATTCCCGTGAAAAAACTGGTTCGTCTAGCTGCCGGAGGTTGGCTATAGCACTCTAGTTAGTCTGTATTCATTTCCCTGTTCCCTTTTAGATTAGTATTTAGGGTCTGCTGAATAAGTAACAAGTAACAAGTAATACCAAATCCGGCATACACACCCCCGTTATGTCCCACCCTGTAGAGACGTTGCATGCAACGTCTCTACAGGGTTTTCGCGGTTTTCTCAAAACGGGGGTAACTAACCCGGATTTGGTATAAGAAGGAATGAAGCATTTATCCTAGTTTTGGGCACTCAAATCCCTAGGTTACCCAGGGATTTCCCCGCTCAGGTGAGCACATACTACACATAAAATAATTTTTGTCAACACCTAGGGAAACTGATTTGATGAAACTTCCGTAAAGATTGCCTAGAAATCTTGAAGAATTGGTAAGTCATGCGTATGTTGAATCAATTTAATGGGATTTACCCATAGAATTAAATTATTGCTAGAGAATAAATATTATGACAATTTACGGTTTTGAAAGTGGCAACTTCAGTAATTGGACTACTATTGGTAATACCAGCGTCCAGACAACAACCTCATTGAGTGCTCCTACTCAAGGAAACTTCCAAGCTAGAATTACTAATAGCTTCGGTTCTGTCAGTGACAACGCCCTTGAGGAATTTCTGGGGTTGAACTCTGGTGCTCTCGATAATCTTGTTAACAGGAATGCCACAGAGGGCTCCGCAATTCAATTAAATCCCATAACAGTAGAAGCTGGGGACATTATAACCTTTGATTGGAATTTTCAAAGCAATGATGGTGGTTTCTTTAATGATTTTAGTTTCGTTTCAATTTCCTCCGGTGGTTCCTCAGTTTTATTGTCTGAACTAGCTGATGCGAATAATGAATCTGGGGTCTATGAAACTTTTGAATACCAGTTCACGACAGGTGGTACTTATGAGATAGCAGTAGGAGTAGTAGATTTAATAGATGGTATAGTTGATTCCCAACTATTGATAGACAACCTGAGGGTATTTGAGGAAATTTTAGGTACTTCTGGTAATGACCAACTCAATGGCACTGGCGATGACGAGAGGATTAAAGGTTTTGCTGGCAATGACCAAATCAATGGTAACGGTGGCAATGATCTTCTCCTAGGTGGTGCTGGTAACGATACTATTGCCGGTGGTGCTCAAAGCGATGTTCTTGATGGTGGTGCTCACAATGACCTACTCTACGGTAACGGCGGTGAAGACACCCTCATCGGTGGTGGTGGTAATGACACTATTTATGGTGCTTCCCAAGCTGACGACATCCTCGGTGGCAATGGTGCTGATTTGATTTACGCTAACGGCGGCAATGATCTCATTGATGGTGGTAATGGTATCGATGAAATCTGGCTCGGCGGTGGCGAAACTGTTGTTCTTGATGCCAACGACAGCGGATATGATGTTGTCAGGAACTTCCAATTAGGTCAGACTACTTTTGCTGTTAATGATATTAATGCTTTGAATTTCGCAGATAGTGCCAATGGTGCGGAAATATTCCAAGGTGGCAATTTGTTAGCAGTTGTTAGCTGGCAGTCTGCTAGTACCTTTGCCAATAACGTCAACGATATTTTTGTCACTGCCTAGTACTCTGAAGGAGCCAAGGCTCTAAGGAAAGAAAGCTTGTACCGTGTAGGTGAGATGTCAGACTTTTTGAAGAAGTCGGACATCTTCGAGTATCATAGATGTAGCCAGCAACACTCTGTTGGGTTTCACTTCGTTACACCCAACCTACATTTTAGTTGTGTCACCCCATTACAAGCGATCGCACAACAGCATGTTACCTTGGGCTACAATATTACAATGCGATCGCTTAAATTCTCAATTCTCCATTCTCCATTATCAATTGATAAATAACCTTAGTGAGTAAATCAGTAAACAGCGTGGGATCTTGACTAGGGTGAATTCCCTCTAAATCTGCCAATGATTCTCTTAATCCATAAACAATCCGTCAATGTTAGAGAGGCAATTCGGGATATAGCGCTACAAGTTTAGGTTAGGACACATCCTTTACCCTATAACCCAGTTATGACTTACTGTTGCCTGCTGCCAGATGAGCTGTTGCCTAGCGCGTAGCGCTATAACCTTAAGAAACTACCAAACGAACTACAACAATCTTATACCGAAACCGTTGACCACACCTACCGTAGCCTAGCTGACTTACTCCTCAAGCAAAATCGGGTACTCGAAGCACAACAAGTCCTCGATTTACTCAAAGTCCAGGAATTAGAAGATTACCTGCGGGGGGTGCGGGGTGAAGTTGAGGAGAAAGTAGAAAATCTGCTTCCAGAACAGAAAATTATCGATGAATACACCTAACACCTAATACCTAGCACTTAACACCTATTCAAACGTTCGTGGCAATAGGATAATAAATTCTGTGTAAGAACCAAATTCACTTTCTACTTTGATTTGTCCTTGATGCTGACCGACAATAATATCATGGGTCATGGATAAACCTAGTCCTGTTCCTTCTCCAGTTGGCTTAGTAGTAAAAAATGGTTCAAAGATTTTATCTCGTAACTCAGGTGGTATACCTGTACCATTATCTCGAATGCGGATCTCTACTGCCTTTGCTAAGTTTTTGGTCTTGATGGTCAGCTTTGGCTCAAATTTCTGAGACATTTCTTTTTTCTTGCTATTGGCAGCATAGCAAGCATTGTTAATCAGATTGATGAATCCTCTGCTCAGAGATTGGGGAATTATCTCCAGCTGATCAACTGAGTCATCGTAATCGGTTTCTATTTGGATACTAAAGTTATTCAAGGTTACTCGAAAACTCTTCACCGCTAATTGTAATGACTCAGCTAACAAAATATTAAGCTCGGTTAATTGTCGTTTACTACCTTCCTGTCTAGCGTGCATTAACATACTGGTAATAATATTATCAGCTCTTTGTCCCTGTTGGTTGATAGAATTAACACTTTCTTCGATATCACTTAACAGTTCTGTGATAGTTGCCAATTTTGATTCGGGTAAAGCTATTAATTTCTGGTCTATTTCCGGGAGTAATTCTTGGCATAAGTCAGCAGCGATGACAGCAAAATTATTAATCAGGTTGAGAGGATTTTTGAGTTCATGGGCAATCCCAGCAGTTAAAGCACCAAGAGAAGCCAGCTTTTCTTGAGCTACAATCTGTTTTTGGGCAGTTTTTAGCTGGTTTAGCGCTTTTTTTAACTCTTTTTCGGTTTCCACTCGCTGTGCAATTTCTTTTTTGAGAACTACATTTTGCTTCTCCAACGTTTTAGCCAAGTTGCGCAGCTGCAAATGTGTCCTCACTCTGGCTAATACCTCCTCATGCTGAAAGGGTTTAGTAATGTAATCGACTGCTCCTATGGATAGTCCTTTGACTTTATCCATGGGATCACTCAGAGCCGTCATGAAAATTACCGGAATATCTTGGGTTGAAGTAGAAGCCTTCATGCGCTGACAGGTTTCAAATCCATCAAGTCCTGGCATGATAACATCTAACAAAATTAAATCGGGTGGGTTATATCTAACCTGTTCAATCGCACTTTCGCCATCAGTTTCGATAGCAACAGTAAAACCAGCACCCTTCAGGGCTTCTGATAGTACTAACAAATTAGTGGGAGTATCATCAACAACTAAGATTAAGCCAGTTTCTGGATTTTGGATCACTTTTGTATTTTCCCCGCTCAAGAATTGCTCAAAAGTTATCAAATATCAATATTGTCTTGATCTCTATACTATGTTAGGAAGCTAAATAGGAGTCAAACTATATTTCCTGACTTGTAAGTGGGGAATGGGGAATGGGGAATGGGGAATGGGGAATGAGGAAGAGTCTACTTTCATCCTCTTGTGGTGCAATTTTTTCAAAGGGAGCTGTCTTGGAGCCTTGTTGCTTAAGAATTCAAGCAAAAACTGTCTGGGGAGCTAGCATTAGTCCGTTTTCTGAAGAAATAACCTGACCAATACCCAAAAACCTCCCAATTTGACGAAGATCAGTTTCCCTTTCTTGGTGAACCCGCAATACCTGGGATTTGAGATGATGAGGTGATGGTTCGGTACCCTCGGCTTGGGATTGATGAATTGTCTGATAACTCTCTAACATTTCTTCTTGCCAAGGCAGACGCTGTCCTTGACACCAGCGACGAGCCAATTTTGTAGGTAAGATGATTGCTGGTAAATGCTGTAAGGCTGTAGCTGGTGATACTGGCTTAAATGTTTCTTGTTGTAGTTGTTGTGTCAGTTCTTCTAATGTCAAACTATCTGTAAGTTGGAAGCCACTGCTTTGGGTACGAGTTAGGGAAGCTAAAGTACCACCAGTATTGAGAGAGATTCCTAAATCACGAGCGATCGCACGAATATAGGTTCCAGCACCACAGGCAATATCCACCTCTAGTTCCGGAAACTCTCCTGGATGCCAAGCTAATACTTTCAGTTGATATACGTACACTGTCCGTTCTGGCACTTCAGCAGTCAAACCGGCTCTAGCTAACTCATACAGTCGTTTTCCCTTAACCTGAATGGCGCTGTACATTGGTGGTACTTGGCTGATCTTGCCCTCAAACTGCTTAAGGTGAGGCAAAACTTTCTCCATTGTCCAACCAGCAACGGACTGAGTGGCAATAATTTCTCCTTCCAAATCATCGGTAGTTGTCCTCACTCCCAGACGAATTGTTGCTCGGTATGCTTTACCTTGGGGAAGGTACTGCAATAACTTGGTTGCCTTCCCCAAAGCAATAGGTAACACACCAATAGCAGCCGGATCTAAAGTTCCCCCATGTCCTACCCGCTTCAAGTGCAGCAGACGCCGCACTTTAGCCACGCAATCATGGGAAGTCCATCCTGCTGGTTTGTTGAGATTTAAAAATCCTTCCATCAGGAGCAAGGAGTAGGGAGTAGGGAGTAGGGAACGGGGAACAGGGAAGAGGAAGCTGGGAATAGGGAACGGGGAGCAGGAAGCAGGGAGCAGGGAACAGGAAGATATTTATACTAACCCATTCTCAATTCCCAATTCCCAATTCCCAATTCCCATTGATCAGCTTACTTAACAGATACTTTCGCACCTGCCTCTTCTAGTTGCTTCTTCGCATCCTCAGCAGCATCTTTAGCAACTGCTTCCTTAATAGCTTTGGGTGCTGATTCTACCACCTCTTTGGCTTCCTTGAGACCTAAACCAGTCATCGTCCGTACTACCTTGAGAATGGCAATCTTCTTATCCGCTGGAACTTCTTCAAGTACCACATCGAATTCAGTTTTCTCTTCAACTTCTTCAGCCGCAGGAGCACCAGGAGCACCAGGAGCACCAGCCATCATCATCATTCCTCCAGCAGGAGCAGCAGCACTAACACCAAAAGCTTCTTCGATTTGCTTGACTAACTCAGAGGCTTCGAGCAATGTCAGTGATTTTAATTTTTCCAGAATTTCTTCAGTTGCAGCAGACATGGATAAACTCCTTTGTTTGTTGTTGGTTGTTTGTTTTTGGTTATTGGTTGTTGGTTGTTTGTAGTCCCCTCTTCCCACACTCTCCACACTCCCCACCCCTCCCACACTCCCCACACTCCTTCTAAACCAACATTAGCTGTGCCACGCTACTCGGCACCACCTTCCTCTTTCGCCGCAATTGCTTGTATAGTGCGATTCAGGGATGCTGGTACTTCGTTGATACCACGACCCAGAGAAGATGGCACTTCTTTGATACCCACAGCAATTTTGGTTGCTATGGAATTAATCGCACCAGCAAGTTGCGCAATCAGCTCCTCTTTTGAAGGCAAGTCAGCGATCGCTTTAACTTCCTCTTCATTCAAGGAGCGACCTTGCATTACACCGCCGCGAAATTCTGTCTTCTTGGTGGCTTTTTTGAAGTCTTGGTAAGCTCTAATTGCTCCACCAATGTCGTCTTTGACTAGCATGAAGGCGGATGAACCGGCAAGGAATTCCTTCATCGGTTGCCAGTTTTCATCATCTTCAACTGCACGCCGCATCAGGGTGTTCTTAGTCACCTTGCAGATCGTGCCACTTTCACGCAGACGATTACGTAAGTCGGTAATCTCAGCCACAGTCAATCCTTGGTAGTCAATGACCACTGCTAGCTGAGATTCGCTCAAGATTTGTTTGAGATCAGCGACAATTTCTTGTTTGTTTTCGAGGGTTCTACCCATTTCGTTCTCACCTCCTTTTTTGATCCAAAAAATACCAAAACTAAACCCCGGACGCCATGCCGGGGTTCTCCTTCGCCTCTAGGTTTCCATACCACTCAACCTGACAAAGGCTGATGGTACAGCAAGTACTTAGGGCGTTGACCTCGGCAGGATATTAAGCAATTTGCTCCTGCTGTCTTTGGTTCAAACTGATTCAATTTTTCGCTTAGATATTGATAATTTTCTGACTCCCAACTCAGGCTGCATCATGGGTCTTCATGTCCCGCAAGGCATTGATATCGACTCCGATTGATGGACCCATTGTAGCAGATACGTACATAGTACGCCAATAACGACCTTTGGCTCCCGAAGGACGGTTACGGTCGATAGTTTCTTGCAAGGCTTTGAGATTTACTAGCAGGTTTTCAGCAGTAAAAGAAGCCTTACCAAACATAACATGAACGATACCAGTGCGGTCTGCCCGAAACTCTAGTTTACCAGCTTTGACTTCTTCAACCGCCTGAGCCACATTTGGGGTGACTGTTCCACCTTTAGGGGAAGGCATCAATCCTCTTGGTCCTAAAAGACGCCCTAACTTGGCTACCTGAGGCATCATGTCCGGTGTGGCAATCAACCGGTCAAAGTCCATCATGCCTTTTTGAATGTCTTCAATCAAATCTTCAGAACCAACCAAATCAGCACCAGCGTTACTAGCTTCAGTAACTTTCTCACCTTTGGCAATTACAGCGACTCGTACAGTTTGACCTGTTCCCTTGGGTAAAGCCACAGTTGTCCGTAGTTGTTGGTCGGTATACTTGGGATCGATTCCTAAGCGGATATGTACTTCCGCTGATTCGGGGAACTTGGCTGTGGCAGTTTCTTTTAAGAGCTTTAGGGCTTCTAACGGTTCGTACAGTCGGTCTTCTTCAACTTTTTTTTGCAGTTCTTGTAGTCGGCGCGATATCTTTTTTGGCATCTCTATCTCCTGGGGTAGGTGACGAAGCTCTAACTTCTCCCCCTCTAAGGTTGACAAAATTCAATAAGTTTATTACTCCTGGAGCAATAATCGATCACAAACAACAACTTACTAGTCCGCGATCGCAACACCCATGTTTTTAGCAGTGCCTTCAACAATCCTCATTGCTGCTTCAATATCATTGGCATTGAGGTCTGGCATTTTCGTCTGGGCAATTTCTTGGAGTTGGGTACGAGTAATTGAGCCAACTTTCTGTTTGTTGGGTTCGCTTGCTCCTTTTTCAATCCTCGCTGCCTTTTTAATCAGCACCGATGCTGGTGGGGTTTTGAGAATAAAAGTAAAGCTGCGATCCTCAAAAACCGAGATTTCCACGGGTATGACCATGCCAGCTTGGTCAGAGGTTTTGGCGTTGTATTCTTTACAAAACGCCATAATATTCACCCCATGTTGACCTAGTGCTGGTCCTACTGGTGGAGCTGGGTTAGCTTTCCCTGCTGGGAGAGCTAACTTAATTACTGCAACAATTTTCTTGGCCATTTCTAGCTTGTTTTTTCCACCTGACTAAATTCCAATTCCACTGGCGTATCTCGCCCAAAGATGGAGAGTAATGCCTTCAGCTTACTCCTTTCGGGATTAATTTCAATCACCTCGCCTTCAAATTCTTTGAACGGACCCGACAACACCACAATTTTATCTCCAGTTGCCATATCGATTTTGACAACTGGCTCTTGTTCCTCTGCCTGTTTGAAGATCCGTTCAACTTCTCCTGGGCTCAGAGGCACTGGTTTGACATGACCACGCCCCCTGCCATAGCGACGTCTTTGTTCTGCCCCAACGAAGTTAATCACATTTGGTGTATTTTTGACAACCTGCCAAGCATGATCATCCATCACCATTTGGACTAACACATAACCTGGGAAAACTTTTTCTTCCAAATGTTGCCGAGAACCATCCTTACGGATTTTTACCGTTGGCGTCTGGGGAATCTGCACTTTTAAAATCTGGTCAGCTACATCCAGGGTTTGAATACGCTGTTCGAGATTGGTTTTGACCCGCTTTTCACAGCCAGATGCCACCTGAACCGCATACCAACGTGGTTTTAGGGATACTTCTGACTCTTGATTGTCATCAAACGAATCGTCTTCTGTCACAAAACTCATCAAAATATCTGTCCTGATAGCCACAAAAATAATTTATCCACGAAATAAATGGTGGTGGCAGAAAGAATCACCATCAGCAGTACGGCAACAGATTCGCTAATTAACTGCTGCCGACTAGGCCAAACTACTTTACCGAGTTCTTCTTTCGTACCTTGCAGAAACTGGATTGCGTTAAACCCAGATGATGTAGTTTCTTTAATCTCTGGTTCGGTTTTAGCTTTCTTTGCCACAGTTTGTTATTTTCCCCGTCAATGCAGCTGTGAGATGTCTGCTGGTGAGACCACTCAGCAAATACTCACACCATAAGTCTACCCGAAAGTCTTTGACTTTTATGAGAGCGAATGCGTTAGCGAGGAACGAGCGTCACCCTTGCGGGTATAACGGGAGACCCCTGCCGACATCCAGTTGGGCAGTTGACTTTAGGCAGATGCAAAATTGTTTATTTTTTTAATGATTGAGAGCGCGCCCTGGAGGACTTGAACCCCCGACATCAGGTTTTGGAGACCTGCGTTCTACCAACTGAACTAAGAGCGCACACCAAAGGAGTTAGACCTTAAACTCTCACTTATTTAAGTGTAACCCAATTGGTACCTCAATACCAAGTAGAATTTTTTTTTAGTTACTGATTGCGATCGAAGCGTTGTTTGACACGAGTAGCCTTACCAACGCGATCGCGCAAATAATACAGTTTGGCTCGTCGTACCTTACCCCGACGCATCACCTTAATCTTTTCAATCCGAGGAGAATGTAGGAGGAAGACCCGCTCCACACCAACCCCTTGGAAAATGCGTCTGACGGTAATTGTTTCATTAATACCACCATTACGCATGGCAATTACCGTACCTTCGTAGGGTTGTATCCTTTCTTTTTCACCTTCTCGAATGCGCACCCCTACCCTTACCGTATCTCCCACGTAGATCTTGGGTAAGTCTGATTTGAGCTGTTCAGCTTCAATTGAGCGAATAATCTCTTGAGCTTTCATCTTGTTTATACAAAATCACGATCTCTAATTATACCCACAACTAGGTGTTAGGTGTTAGGCAAAAATGTCGTTGTCAAAGGAGCAGGGAACAGGTGAGTATAAATATCTCCCTTGTCTCCCTTGTCTTCCTTTTAGTACTGAGCCGCTACTTCTGAATTGCGAGTTTTCCAGGCTAATTCCAAAACCTTAGTCCAGCGCTTGGTTACCTGTTTAGGTGTGCAACCTAGTGCTTTGGCAATCTTTTGCTCACTGTGGCATCCCTGTTTGAGGGACAAAAGTAGCAGTTGTTGCTGATTAAGTTGCCCAACAAACTCCTCCCACTGCGGGCATGACATTCCTAGTTTTTGATCAACATCTGCCCCTAACCATTGGTGCACCAGTTTCCAATGGGAAGAACGAGCAAATTTTTCCACATGGTATTTAAAGCGCTGTTGCAAGTAGTCTCTTTGACGAGGTGTCAAACCGAGAATTTCGTCGATATCGGAAACAGCAATATCTTGCAGTTTTAATACCAGGTAATTCGCACAGTCTGAGTGACCTTGATCTTCGAGGTATTGCAATAGCTCTTTAACTACCCGAGTTCGCAATAGAGCCTCACTAGGATCATTCGTTTGAGCAATAAGGTGAGAGCGCACTTGTTGCATGAGAGCACATAGACATTGTTCCTGCTCAGTTTCGCCCTTAGGAAACTCGATTGCTTGTTCGATATCCAGGGGGGTATCACTGGGTTGGCGTTTAGCAAAAGTCTGTGCTCTGAGCACAATTAACTGTTGACTACCACGACTGCGCAAAGTTATACGCCGCTTAGCATATTGCTCAGTAAATCCCATGTACTCAGCTAATTCGATTTGCCGACGAGGGGTATAATTGTCAGCCAGTTTATTTTCCCGCCGAAAGGCTTTGAGAGACTCTACATAAAAATCCTGTAAGAAGTCCTCAATTAAGTTGTAACGAGCGGAAAACTTTAGTTGGGATTGAGAGGGTGCCACATGACGATAAATCATAACGCTAAGGTTGCTGTGGAGTTCCACACGACCCCGCTTTGAACCAAGTTGATAGTAAGACAAATACTTTTTAAGCCGGTGACGAGCTAGAGTTAATTGCCAGGAGTAGATTTGACCTGAGGTTTGGATGCGGTCACTTTTGCGACAAACTCGTCCGACTTCTACTGCTATCCGGTTAGTCACCTGATTAGCGCCGTTTGGTATTGAGCCAACGCGCTCTCGTAATTCTTCCAGTAACACTCCACTTAAAGCCTGGGTATCAGTTTCTGCGGAAATTTCCGGAAGATGCAGTTGATTATGAGAAGTTTGATTGGTAAACTTAGCAATTTTTAGTTTCATGGTAAGAGCCCCATTAGATTACAGTCACGAATTGCTAAGACATCAGTAAGGTTTCTTAGTTTCTCGATGTTGTTTCCATCTTGGAACCTACTGTTGGCGTCTGCAATTGCGGAATATAGATTGCTACCCTGAGGCCTTGGGTTATTAGTGGTATTACTGAGTTCAGTTCATTGTTGACACCTCCCATTATCAGCTATTGCCTAGTCATAACTAGCACCCTGTTGTCATTCCTCAAGACTAATTGCTCAAGAAAGATTTTTTCACCTCGCTCCAGTTTACTCTCTTTATTTGCTAACGGGTAGTACCCAAGTTTGTGCTGCCTCCCATCCTAACCCTTGCCGTACCAAAACCGGTTCTAAACCGGTTATATCGAGAATCGTTGATACCTCAAAGCCTGCTTCTAAGCCATTATCCACAATGATGTCCACCAAACCATCAAGGGTGTCGAATAGTTTGGCCTTCTCTAGTCCAACTGTTGGAGTTGTACCATCCTCATCTGGTAGATGAGCTGAGGTAGAAATAATGGGGTTGCCTAAAGCTTCTAAAAGTGTTAGACAAACTGGATGATTGGGGACACGGATACCACTGGTTTTCCGCTTGGGACTCATCACAATGCGAGGCACTAACTTTGTTGCTGGTAGCAAGAAAGTATAAGGGCCTGGAATCAAACGCTTCATCATGCGGTAAGCTGTGTCACTTACCCTGGCATACTGGGCAATATTAGACAGAGAGGAACAGAGAAACGTCAGGGGCTTATCATTAGATAGTTGCTTCAGACGCCTCACTCGTTCAACTGCAGATTTGACATTCAGGTCGCACCCAATAGCATAAACGGTATCAGTGGGATATAGCATCACTGCACCATCTTGCAAGTCGTTCTTTATTTTCTCTATTCGACGTATTTGTGGTGTGTCCGGATGGACGGTGTAAATAATAGCCATCAAAATTTATTAACTCTTCACTATTATCAACACTTTATGACAAAGCTAGCCTACCTCGATTGTCAGACAGGAATTGCCGGTGACATGTGCCTAGGGGCGCTTGTATCTGCTGGTGTACCTTTGGAGTATTTAATCGCTAAACTCCAAGGATTGGGTCTTGAGCAGGAGTACCGATTAAGAGCTCAAAGCGTCTACTGCAATGGGCAATTGGCAACAAAAATTCATGTAGATTTGTTACATGAACTACAGCAACATCACCATTCTCATGAAGAACATCATGACTCCAGCCGGAATTTGCCAGAAATCAACGGGTTAATTACAGCAGCCAATTTACCTCCACGAGTTTTAGAGTGGAGTCTAGCGGTTTTCCGCAAATTGGCAGAGGCGGAAGGAGCTGTACATGGCATTGCACCGGAGAAAGTACATTTTCATGAAGTGGGTGCTATTGATGCCATTGTAGATATTGTCGGAACCTGTTTAGGCTTAGATTGGCTGGGAATTGACCGACTTTATTGTTCAGCTCTTCCAACAGGAAGTGGTAGAGTGAAAGCAGCTCATGGTTGGCTCCCAGTGCCAGCACCAGCGGTGCTGAAATTGTGGGAGTCTCGCCAAGTACCAATTTACAGCAATGGGATTGAGCGGGAATTAGTAACACCAACTGGAGCAGCTCTTGCTGTTACTCTGGCTACTAGCTTTGGTTCTCCACCAGCTATGATTATCCAAAAAGTCGGTAACGGTGCTGGTTCGAGCCAGTTGCCGATACCCAATATGTTGCGGTTGTGGATTGGTGAAGTGGGAATTGGGAATTGGGAATTGGGAATTGGGAATTGGGAATTGGGAACAAACGAGGGAGAAAAAATTTCTTCTTCAGTTGTGAGTGCAGCTCATGATGAGGGCTCCAATTTGGAGACCATTGTGGTACTCCAAACCCAAATTGACGATTTGAGTCCTCAAGGAATTGGCTATTTATATGAGAGATTATTTAAGGTTGGTGCTGTGGATGTTTTCACTCAAGCAATTGGTATGAAGAAGTCTCGGCCAGGTATTTTGCTTACGGTGATTTGCCATCCTCAAGATATCTCAGCTTGTGAAGGGGTTTTATTTAGTGAAACCACGACTTTAGGGATTCGACGTTTAATCCAACAACGTCGGATTTTGCCACGGGCAATCCAGCAGGTGCAGACTGAGTATGGTGAGATTCGGGTGAAGGTTGCTTGGAGTGAAGAGGCGGGTGAGAAGAGGAGCACTAATGTACAGCCGGAATACGAAGATTGTGCCTCAATTGCACGGCAACATCATCTATCTTGGCGTGCGGTGCATCAGCTAGTACTAGATACCTGGAGGAGGCAGCAGGGGAGTAGAGGTGGTAGTGGCGTGGCCCAATGAGTGTGGGAGCAAGGCAAGGAGGATAAGGAAGACAAGGGAGACAAGGAGGATAAGGAAGATGGGGATACAACACCAAAAAAATCCCTATCTACTCATCACTCATTACTCATCACTCATTACTCATTACTTCGTATTCCACATTTTTAGGTGTGTTACGCCAGTAGGTGTTAGGCATTATGAAAAAAATATGGTCATTTCTCAAACCTTACTTGCGTTGGGCGATTCTGGGTGGAACACTGTTTTTTTTGCTCAAGGCATTTATTGACCATTGGCGGGAAGTTGCAGCAATTCGGATTGATGCTGCTGGATGGACTAACCTAGCGATCGCTTTGGCAATTACCTTAGTTGCTCATATTTGGGCTGGTTTAGTGTGGTCTAGGATTCTACAATCTTTTCAGCAGCCTGTCAAGTTATCTTGGGCACTTCTGCTTTACCTAAAAACTAATGTTGCTAAATATTTACCAGGTAATGTTTGGCACTTCTATGGTCGCATTCGGGCAGTGCTCAATGTTGGTGGTTCCTTGGGGGCTGCGACTATCAGCGTCTTACTAGAACCACTATTGATGGCAGCTGCTGCTTTACTGATTGCTTTAACTGGTACTCAGTTAGGTTGGGTGGAGGCTCACGGGAATGTCCTAACTTGGGGATTACAGATTCTCAGTTTGGCTGTGGTTTTGCTGTCAGTTCATCCCCGTTTTTTAAATCCTATGCTAAGATTATTAAATCGGTTAAAGGGGCAAGCTGCTGGTAATCAGGTTGTTTATATTAAGCATTATCCTTTAGTTCCTCTGTTAGGAGAGTTGACTTTTTTAGGACTACGAGGAACTGGATTCTTGATTACTTTTGGCACATTAACTACCGTGAATCCTAACCAAATATTACTGTTGTTTACTACCTTCAGCTTGGCATGGTTATTAGGTTTAATTATTCCCACTCCTGGAGGTTTAGGGGTATTTGAAACCACTACACTTGCTCTACTGCAACAGCATTTTCCCATTGCTGGGATTCTCAGTGCCGTGGCCCTATTTCGTTTTGTAAGTCTTTTGGCAGAAATTCTTGGTGCTGGAGTAAGCTGGTTGACCCCAGGTAGTAGGGAAAACTGCTGATTGGGTGTGGGGTGTGGGGTTTAGGGGAAAAGGTAAAAAAGCAGATACCATAAACCTTACAACCTTGGAGCCTTGGAGCCTTGGAGCCTTCTGTTTTCTGCCTTGGAGCCTTGGAGCCTTGGAGCCTTCTTGTAATAGTGATCGCATCGCGATTTTCTTGGTAAACTTAAAATTTCTCCGGTGTACATTAAGGTAATAGCTAGCAGCTATCCTTTAACCCATGTTAACCAGTGTAGAGCGTCTATTGTTTCTCAGGGCTGTCCCCATTTTTCAGGAACTGCGGGATGATTTTTTAATACGGCTAGCCTCCGTGATGGAAGAACTATATTACCCCGCCGAGCATACCATTTTCACTCAAGGGGAAGAGGGGCGATCGCTTTATATCGTTGTCTCAGGTTTGGTGCGGGTTCATATTGGAGATCGCGAGTTGGCACAGCTCAAACATGGAACTTGTTTTGGGGAGATGTCACTTTTTGATGCAGAACCTCGTTCGGCATCAGTCACAACCCTGGAAAACTGCGAATGTCTGATGCTCACCCAGCTGCAATTATATGATGCGATCGATGAGACATCGGGAATTGCCGTTAATATTATTCGTCTGCTTTCCCGGCGTATCCGGGAATTGAACAATAAGGTAAATGCTTACGAGATCAAAAAGCTAGCACCAGATTTCAGTGGTGCTGGTAGTTGGGGGAGGGAATTGGGAACATAAGGTACTGCTGTGGCACAGCTAATTTGTTGGTGGGTGAAGGAGTGTGGGGAGTGTGGGGAGAAGGTTAATCAACAGTTAGAAACTATTCTATTCCCAATTCCCAATTCCCTGCTCCCTTGTTTCAATGAATAACCCACTGTTCAAATAGTTTGGCTCCGATTTTGTACTGTTCATCATCAACTTTATGAATTACTCCTGTGCCAGCTAATACTTCAAGAGCATCTGCGATTTCTCCAATACTTACGTTAATTTCCTGAGCTAGAGTTTCAACTGTTCCTTTTCTCTGTTGTATCAGTGCTAAATACACAGATTGCTCCAATTTACTGAAGCCGTAACTCTTTGTTTTGTTGTCCCACCAAGCGGAAAAATCTACGTCATACTGACGAATTAAGGAACTGATGAAGTTTTCTGTGATCTGGGATTTATGTGAACTTTTGTAATCAAAGATTGTGTTGAGTAATTGTTGGATAAGATAGGGATGACCACCAGACCAGGTTATTACTTGCTCAATTTCTTGATTGGTGAGGGAAAGATGCTCCATTTGACTACGGTAGCCAATTAGCGATCGCATATTGGCTGCTGATAAGACTCCGAGCCATTCTACTTCAGCAATGTTGAGCAGGGGAGAACCGACTCGTTGTTGGTAATCTTTCAAATCTCGATAACCAGAAAAAATCAGACCGACAAATGGTTTGAGAGCAGTGTCAGTATCTTTCATGGCTCGGAGATAACTCCAGGCATCATTGGCCCATGGCTGACTGACAATAAATTCAGCGCCGTCGATTAAATAGCAAACCCCTGTAAATTGCTTCTTGTGCAGCAATTTAATCATTCTCAGTAAGTCTTGGCGAAAGTCTTCATTGATGAGGCGGCGTTGGCAGTCTGGATTGACGACATTGAGAGAAACATCGAATTTGGGCAAACCTACCTTGATTGATCCTCCTGGAATTTGTCGCAGTAAACGACGGTAGCTTTTACGCCAGTTGGAGAGTAAACTTTCCTGATGTTCAGCAATGGCTTCCTGGAGGCGAGCAATCATTAAATAGCGGAAATTGTCTAAGTTTTCGGGTCTCTCTTGTTGTAAGTTGAATAAAACGGGGAAGGCGCGATAGTTGGCATTANTTCCCTGGTATTGGTGAAATTCATGGCTCTCAGGAGGTTGACTAAGGCTCTAGGAGTGGCGGCATTTTGCCGGGACAAACCAGAACCGTCCACTTGCCGATAACTGTTGGAGTTAACTCCCAACTGCCTTAAAGCTTCCTGAGCCGCTGTTGGACCCCCAAGACTACGCAGTAAGGCGTCAGCATAGTTATTATTGCTGCTGAGATTAGTGACATTGATCCATTCTCCTAGAGAAGTGGAGCGATACTTGGCTCTAGGGTCAAACTTTTGTAAAGCCGCAGCGGTAGTTAACAGTTTGATGTTGGAGGCAGGGATGAGAAGTCTATCCGGGTTGTGGCTGTAAAGGGTAGTCTTATCGTTTAAAGATTCAACCAGAATACCCCACCTTCCACTGGCAAAGCGGGAACTCTTGATAATGGAGTCGATAACTAGATCTATATCAGAAGCACAAACGCGATTATCTGTCCTTTCTGGAGGTGGTACTGTAATTCTTATAGAATTATTTTGAGCTACATAAGTTGGTGTTTGGGCGAGCGCTTCTTTGGCAATCAGGGGATTTTCCCAAGCTAAGGCTGCTACCGTAAGTAGAGCCAAGGGTTTGAGCCAACGACTAACCTTGTTCAAATTAATTGACTCCTTTGAGGAACGAAAAACTTGGCCATCTTAACATTGCTAGCAAAAAAAAGCTATCTATGGGGAATGGGGAATTGGGAATTGGGAATTGGGAATTGGGAATTGGGAATTGGGAATGAGGAATAGGAGATGTACCTCACCGAAAAAAATTCTGAATGATAAATGATGAATGATGAATGGTAAAGGTGCAAGCCAATAATTTAAGGATTATGACTTTCGCGAAAGTCCCAACCGCATTCGGCGTTATCTGGTCTGAAGCCCCCGGATTTATCCGTGGAAATGAAAAAAGCCTGCGCATCCTTATTTCTATCCTGTAGCTTTCTTCCATGGGGTTATATCATGTCCGGTTGAATACTTATCGTTAAGGCTGACGCACCGGACGTGGGGACGCACCAGACGCGGAGAAGTTTTTATTATAAGCGCCTAACGGCGAGTTCAAAGTTCAAAGTTTGCCTCGCTTTGCTCACCTGAGCGAAGCATCCCGTAAGGGTATTGCTACGCAAACAAAGTTCATGCATTGATGAATCACCGAAAAAGAGGTCAGCAAACGTGTCATATCGAGGGATTCAGCCATCCCTTTTCATTTTTAGTTTCAGCAAGAGTAATTAGGGTCTGCTGAATAAGTAATGAGTAATGAGTAATGAGTAATGAGTAAGACCGAATGAAGCATTTATCCCGCGTTTTGGGCATTTGCCCCCCCAAGGTTACCCAAGGATTTCCCCGCTCAACTGCAAGGTTTTTGGGCCAACAGATGCAAAAACCTTGCACTTATGAAAGAAAAGAATGCTTGAAACCATTGTCTGGCATGGCTTACAGACTTATTCATCAAGCCTTAATTAGGCGAACATGATATTATTCATCATTCATCGTTCATCATTCATCATTCATCATTTCCTTATGACGGATGCGAGAACTGCTATAGTTACCAATTCTCAATTCTCAATTCTCAATTCTCAATTCTCCCTTCCCTCAAATCATCTGCCAAATCTCTTTGAGTTTTTGTTGTCTTTGAGGACTGGCGAGAGCCAAAATTAGGCTGAGTGCCACATAGGGGATAGCACAAAGACTACCTAAGTAGGCTCGCAATCTTGTCCAGGAAAAAATTGCTCGTGATGTAGGATAGACGCGCCAGAAGCGATTCACCGAACAGACCATCTCATCCCCTAAGGCGGTGACTTCATGCCACCACCCGGCAGGAATATAAAGGATTTCACCGGGATTGAGAAGCACTTCTTGTTTATACTGGAGTGCCTGATGGAATTTGGGAAATGATTGGAAATCTGGGCGATCCGGATAGAGTTGACTAAACCAAGAACGTAATTTTAAGCCTTTGTACAAGTGAATGTAAAAGGGAAAGGGATAGAGGTTAGAGGTTTGGGAAGGGGGAAAGAGGACAACTTTTTTCGTGCCGTAGAGTTGGAACAATGTCCCGTCCATTTGATCGTAATGCAAACATTCTACATGACCTCCTGGCCCTACCCAAAGGTTGAAGTCGGTAATCGGTTTCTCTAAACCTAGTTGAGGGAGTTTATCTCTCACTATGCTCAAGGCTTCTGTCTCATTGAGGGGAGTTGATTTCAGAGAACATTTGGCTAAGTACACATCCTGTTGATGTGCTTCCTGGCTCCGCAACATCTGTGCATATTCGATAAAGGGAGTACTGGTGGTATCAACTCCACTGCCGATGTTTTGCCATTGGCGTTTATCCTCTTGATATCGACTCTTGCCATAACGCCGCAACAGAAATTCTTGAGTACTTAACTGCTGACAAAGATAGTCCAAATTCCAGTTAGATTGGGGATGGAGTAACCCAGTAATGATTACTGGAATACCTGGTTGTTGATAATGCTCAAGGAAGGTTCGAGGCATTAGGGAAGAGAAATCCAAGCGTGGGACTGTCATGGGTTTAGGTGTTAGGTGTTAGGTTTTAATTTTGGGTTTGTAGGGGCGAGTTTAGGGAAAATATTGGCCATTTTACCCGAATATTTGGCACAAAACCCGCCCTAGCTTCCAGGGGTTGGGCGTAGCATTTGGATTGGTAAAAAACAAGACAAAAACGCTCAATTCCTCTCCGCGTCCCCGCGTCTGGTGCGTCCCGCGTCTCCGCCTTTACTGGATAACAACATTAAGACTCCTGTAACCACTGCAATGCCTGCTGCGACATAAAATACAGTGATTAATTCAGTGTATTTCCAAACTGCTCCCAAGAAAATTGGTGAACAGAATTGTCCTAAGGAGTTGAATCCTGTACCGATCGCAATTACACTAGACCTTTGTTCTGGAGGAGCAAGTTTAGCTAGAGCATCGTAAATATTCGGGGTAGCAATGCCAAATCCTGCACCAAAGACGAAGGCTGCGGGTAAAATCCAGTGGATTTGCCTTAATAACGGTAGGATCATTAACATGAGAGCCATCAAGAGGAACCCTAAGGCTATGGCTTTATAAGTCCCCAGAAATTTCCCTAACCGACTGGCCACA
Source organism: Symploca sp. SIO2E6 (assembly GCA_010672425.1). Lineage (GTDB taxonomy): Bacteria > Cyanobacteriota > Cyanobacteriia > Cyanobacteriales > Coleofasciculaceae > Caldora. The sequence goes on along the minus strand of JAAHGR010000019.1, from coordinate 7,329 downwards.
AGAGCAGAAATCAGGATAATGCCTAATCCCGGAAATGCCAGCACTGTCCCATTGAGTTGTGGTCCAGCACCCAGCATAATCTTGAGGTGAATAGGGATATAGATGACCACAGCATAGACAACGGTGGCGGCTAAAGCCAGGGTGAGAAACAGTTTAATCACGGAAGACTGTTGCACAATAGCAACTAACTGTTTTCCCATGGTACGATTGATAACTGCCTTATTAGGAAAACGCTCCTTGTTCCACATCAGAACCGTAGCCAAGGCAATCGGTAGAGCCAGTCCATAGATATAAAATACGTATTGCCAGTGGATAGAACCTACCCAACCTCCCACAAGAGGAGCAGCGATACCAGCAGTGGTCATGGCACTAGTAGCATAACCAAAAAGACGCGATCGCGCTTCACCTTCATACATATTGCTGAGTAAACCAATACTTGCAGCGCTAATACCGCCGCTGGCAATACCCAAACAACCCCTGGTGGCTAAAATTGGTGCCAGACTCACCATAAAACCCCCTATCACCCCAAAGAAACCATACAGGACTAGTGAAGTAATTAAGACTTTTACTTTACCGATCCGGTCTGCCAGAATACCCAGTAAAGGGGTAAACAGGGCAATAGTCAAAGCGTGCATACTCACCAGCATTCCCGCCCATCTCGGCTCTAGTTGAAGCTGTTGCAGCATTTCTGGAAATACAGGAGAAATCAGACCTCCTGTCATGCTGGTTAGAGAGCCTGCACAAAAAATGATGAAGAGTTTGGTTGTGTTTTTCGGATATTTTTGGGATATCTGCAACATAGAGTAAGAGAAATGTGGAACAGGTATCTTGCCTGTCCTAGTTTAACCATTAAAGAATGAAAAAACTGACAAGCCAATAACCTAAACTAGCCCCAGTGTCATCATCGGTGAGCCGCTAGCCGGGGAGGGTTTAGTTAAGTTATCGTTGAGTAGCCAAGTTTCGGCTTTCGATAAATTATTCATTACTTATTACTTGTTACTTCAAAAACAAACCTTACTTACCTACCAGCCTAACCATACCAATACCACCAAAATAAAGACCAATTACAGCACCAGCTAGTAAACTTTGGGTAAGGGGATCTGTGGAGGGGGTGAGTATTGCTCCCAAAACTGCTGCACCTAGAACGACGAAGCGCCAGCCAGAAAGCATTTGTCCTGAGGAGACAATACCTAAAATACCCAGTAGCATCTGAATAACCGGGACTTGAAAGGCGATGCCAGTAGAGAACATCAACAGCAAGATAAATTCAAAGTATTTGTCAATTGACCACAATTGTTCTACCACATCTGCACCATAACTGATAAAGAATTTCAGAGCAGCGGGAATTAAGGCAATATAGGCAAAGGCCAAGCCAATGAAAAAGAGGATGCTCGAACCGAAAACTACTGGTCCGATGACTCGTCGTTCCCGGCGAGTTAGTCCTGGCAGAACAAATAGGATAATTTGGTAGAGAATAAAGGGACTCGCTACCACCAAGCCACTGTATCCAGCAACTTTCAGAGAGACAAAAAAGTATTCCCCTGGAGCCAGTTGCAGAAATTTGACACCTTGAGCGGGAATTTCTAACAGCTGCACAATTGGTTTAACACCGGCAAAGCAGCCAATAACACACAGTAGCACAGCAATCAGGGAGTAGAAAATTCGCTGCCGCAACTCCTCCAAATGGTCAAACAGAGACATCTCGACATCATTGGGTATTTCGTCGAGATAGTCTTTTTCCGGGTCTTCTGAACTTGGCTGGGGTACGATTTCTACTTCGGAAGGCATCATCAGTTTGAATGAATTCGGGGAATATTAACTATTGTACCTAGTTCAAGGAGGTAGGAGTTAGGAGGCAGAAGGCAGGAGGCAGTCCCCATGAAAAAATTTTCACCACCATTCATGAAAATTCCTTTCTCCGTGTCCGGTGCGTCCGGTGCGTCTCCGTGTCTCCGCGTCTATTTTCAAGTCAGAAGGCAGCCCCAATGAAAAAAAATTCATAACCATGTATGAAAGTTGACTGTTGACTGTACAAAAAACCAAGGCTAACATAATTATTAGCAAAGAAAATTGCTACTGTTAATTTAAATAAAAATGAACCTCAAAAATTTATCTTGTGGATTAATTGCGTTCGCTTGGTTTGCTATTAGTACTGAAGCGTTAGCACTTCGCCTTCCTAGAGGAAGAAATACAGTCTATGAAAGTCACTGTAATGCTTATTTAACTGCCCAAGATTATAGCTCTCGCATTAGCCTTAGAGAAGGACCAGGAACAGATTATAAGAAATTGGGATACGGATTAGTAGGAGATTTTGTCCACATCATGACCACAACACCGCCGGAAATTGATCAGGTTCAAGATATTGATGGAAATTTCTGGAAGATTGTGAAGTTTCCTCGGAGTGGTGCAAAGGGATGGATTAGAGCAGATTTTCTTGATATATATTGCAGGAGTATAAACGACTAAAAAATCTTACTTCATGAAGGGAAGAGTCCTGTATTATTACATTGGGCGTATGTCAATACGCCCCTACGGTTTTTATCCAGGTACAACCACATGGCAGTAAGACGTTCAAGCGACTTCCCCAATAACCTTCGTGAACAAAATACGGCGTCCCTTAATTGCATCTTTGCTATTCCGAGTTTGGGACTCATTGAACCGGATACTTATATCTATAATAGATTATTATAAAGCACTCCAAGACCTCAAGATACCCGACTTCTTGAAGAAGTCGGGTATCTGAACACCGACGTTTGCCCTAAACTAGTATGCAATACGATTGGGCGTATGCAATACGATTGGGCGTATGCAATACGATTGGGCGTATGCAATACGCCCCTACAGTTCCTTGAAAAAATTAACTATGAATGATGCTATTGGATGGCGCTTAGAGCAGTACACGATCAAGTATCCGCAAGAAGTCTTGATTGTTACTGCCGAGATTGCAGGTGTGGAAGACCAAATTGCTATTTACAAGGGCTTTTCTAGCTCATTGATGAGTCCAACTGCTTTTGACCCGGATGTACCAGTACTACCACCACAAGCCAAAATTATCAATATAGATCGAGTTGCCAGTCCTTACAACCCCAATACACCCCATTATCTCCAGCAGGGAATTAATGGGGAGGCTATAGAAAAATTATTGTCAGATGCTGGTGTTTAAACTGTTTGGTAGAATAACTCATTACTCATTACTCAGAAAAACTAATGCAACTACCAACCTTTCTCATCATCGGTATCCAAAAGGCGGGAACTACTTCTATTTATGAGTACTTAAGGCAACATCCTCAAGTTTATATGAGTCCAGTGAAGGAGACCAATTTTTTGGAGAAGGATTGGAGTAAGATTCCTCCTGATCCCAGAAAGAAAAATAGGATTGATACTTTTGAAAAGTATTCTCAACTTTTCCAAGCTGTCACAGACGAACTTGCCATTGGGGAAGCTTCTCCCAACTATCTGTTTCACTATCAATCCTCAGTTCAACTGATACAACATTATTTGCCCCAGGCGAAAATGATTGCTATACTGCGTAACCCGGCAGAAAGGGCGTACTCGGATTATCTCATGCATATCCGGGAGGGGATTAATGAAGACATCAGCTTATCGGAACAGATTACATTGAGGAGTAATTCATCCTTTACTCTCAGGAAAGGTTTTTACTATACTCCTATTAAACATTATTATGAGACCTTTGGCAGGGAACAAATTAAGATCTATTTATATGAAGACTTATGTAAGAATCCAGTTGCCTTGATGCAAGATATGTACCAATTTATTGGTGTAGATGATCGTTTCTGTCCTGATACTGCTAAAAAATATCAGGTAGCCCAAGTCCCTAAGGTGAAACTTGTCAATACTCTTTTACGCAAACAAAATCTGCCGAGAACTATTGTAGCTTCCCTGATGAGATACTTATTGCCCTTGACTCTCAGACAGAGTATTCGTTCTCGCTTAATCAAGCTGAACTCAACCGATAAGAAACAAGCTCCACTTTCACCGGAGGATCGCCAGCAACTTGTGGCTCTTTATCGTGAAGATATTCTTCAACTACAAGATTTAATCCAAAGAGACCTCTCTTCTTGGCTAAGTTAGAGCAGGAAGTAGGGAGCTGAGGTCGTACTCAACTGTAAGTATAGTAGCAAAATGTGAATAAGGTGTTATTATCCCTCACATATGAATGTGTGGTTGTGTGAGGAAAATTCGATTATGGTGACATCTCCTATCGGAATTCAGAACTTAGCTTTAGTTGAGCCGTCCCTCAGATATCAGCAAAAGTCCTCAACAGGTCTTAGTTTGAGGAATTATCCTGTGGTACTACCAAAAAGTCCGTTGTTTGGCACTGATGGTATCCGGGGAAAAGCAGGAGAACTGCTGAGTGCGGATTTAGCACTACAAGTTGGTTTTTGGGCAGGTCAAGTATTGCAGGAGGAAGCAGGGAAAATTGGTCCGGTGGTTATGGGACAAGACTCCCGTAACTCTGGTGATATGTTGGCTATGGCTCTGGCTGCAGGTCTGACTTCCGCTGGGTTAGAGGTTTGGAATCTGGGATTATGTACTACTCCTGGTGTTGCTTATCTTACCGCTGCCACTGAGGCGATAGGGGGTGTTATGATTTCCGCTAGTCATAATCCTCCCGAAGACAACGGCATTAAGTTTTTTAGTTCCAAAGGTGCAAAGCTGTCAGCGGCATTGCAAAAGAAAATTGAAGAGGGTTTGAGAGGTTTAGCTAGTAATCCTCCCGCTACCAATGTCTGGGGTAAGCATTATCCCCGACCCGAATTAATCACTGATTATGTCGAGTCGTTGCACTCTCCCCTAAAATCAGGGACAGATTTACGAGGAATGCGGATTGTACTGGATTTGGCTTGGGGTGCTTGTGCGGAAATAGCAGAGCCAGTATTTACTGAGTTGGGAGCCGATGTGATCTGCTTACACAATCAACCAGATGGCGATCGCATTAATGTTAATTGTGGCTCAACTCATCTTCAGACTCTTATCGCAGCTGTCCAGGAGCATTCAGCGGACATCGGTTTTGCTTTTGATGGTGATGCTGACCGGGTAATGGCTGTAGATAGGCAGGGTCGAGTTGTGGATGGAGACTATATTCTCTATTTCTGGGGTCAAACCTTACGTCAGGCTGGTAAACTGCCGCAAGATTTGATTGTGGCTACAGTTATGGCCAACTTGGGTTTTGAGCTGGCTTGGCAGCAGTTGGGTGGTCAATTCCTGCGTACTAAAGTAGGAGACAGGTATGTTCAGGCTCAAATGCTGGAAACTGGAGCCATGTTAGGGGGTGAACAATCAGGACATATTCTCTGCCACCACTACAGTTTCACTGGTGATGGTTTGCTAACTGCCTTACATTTAGCCTCATTGGTTCGCCAATCCGGTGTTTCCTTAACTAAACTAGTAGACCAAAGCTTCCAAACCTATCCCCAGTTACTGCACAATGTCCGGGTAGAAGACCGGGAACGCCGTTTGCACTGGGAAGAATGCGATGCTCTCAAAAACGCGATCGCTCAAGGTGAAGCAGCAATGGGAGACCAAGGAAGGATTCTGGTGCGTGCCTCTGGTACAGAACCAGTTATCCGGGTGATGGTGGAAGCGGTTACTGTTGAACTGGCTCAGGAGTGGACATCACAATTGGTTAATGTGGTGGAACAACATTTAGTAGTAGCGTGACACAGCCTATTATGGTGGTGAGAGAAACCGGTTGGGGAATGTAGAATGTAGAATGTAGAATGTAGAATTTAAGAATGTAGTAGCGTGACACAGCTAAAATGAGGGAATAGAATTGTAGGGGCGCACTGCGTGCGCCCAATTTCACCGTTAAATTTATTCCACATTTTTAGCTGTGTCGCACCAGTAGTGGCGTGACCCACCTAAAAATGTAGGTTGGGTGAAACAGAGTGAAACCCAACGCACCATAGTTCGGTGTTGGGTTACGCTATCGCTACACCCAACCTACTTATTCCATCATTTTAGCTGTGTCACGCCAGTGAAGCGAGCAAGATGCTCGCTACAGGTTTTCTTCTTAAGTAAACGGGCTAGGAGGGATTCGAACCCCCGACACCGTGGTCCGTAGCCACGTGCTCTAGTCCACTGAGCTACAAGCCCTTGACGAGAGTAAGTAATTTTAGTTGACTCACTAAATATACATAATAGCACAATTATTTGAAATGGATCAAGAAATTCACAAAACGCGATCGCTAACCCATTTAGATATCCAAGGGCAAGCCCAGATGGTGGATGTTTCCGGCAAGGCAATTACTAAGCGTCAGGCGGTTGCCGCTGGGCAAGTGCGGATGCAGGCTACCACTTTTGCCGCCATTGAAGCTGGTAATGCTCCTAAAGGTGATGTCTTGGGTACAGCAAGGCTGGCGGGGATTATGGCAGCCAAGCAAACTGCGCAGTTGATTCCCTTGTGTCATCCCTTGCCACTGCACAAAGTAGAAGTGCAAATCGAACCAGATCCTGATCTTCCAGGATATCAGATTCAAGCATCCGTCATCACCAAAGCTGAAACCGGCGTCGAAATGGAAGCCCTAACAGCAGTTTCTGTTGCAGCTCTTACCCTGTATGATATGGCAAAAGCTCTGGAAAAGTCCATGCAAATAGAATCGATTCGCCTTGTGAGTAAGACTAAAATTGAGAATTGAGAATTGAGAATTGGGAATTGGGAATTGGGAATTGGGAATTGGGAATTGGGAATTGAGATTACCCAAGAAACTCTGTTTCACCCATCGAGGATCTAGATTAAGTTTGGTAAATTCTAAATTCTAAATTCTAAATTCTAAATTCTAAATTCTAATTACTTTTGCTTGAGTACCACCAGAGTAAGATCATCAAACACCTTTTGCTCCCCAATATGTCGCCGCACATCCTCTATTACTGCTTGCCTGATTGCTTCGGCTGGTTGAGAGGAGTTACAACTGACTACTGATATTAACCTATCTAACCCGTATTGCTCCCGATTCAGATTTTCAGCTTCTGTAATGCCATCGGTGTACAGTATCACCACATCCCTTGGATTAAGTTGCACCTGTTGGGTCGCAATAAACTCGGCAATCTCTGCATCTAACCCAATGGGAAAGCCTAAATCTATTGTATCAATCTGTTCGATTTCACCATCAGCACGCAGAACAATCATCTCTTCATGTTGACCGCTTAAACTGAGAGTACCCTCATCGTAATCTAGTATGGCCAGAGTCAGATTTTTATCGGAGTTCATACGTTCCAGGTTGCGATAAATTGTCCGGTTGAGGGTATCGAGGAATTTCACTGGCTCAGTTTCGTTAACTTCCTGTAGAGTTCTGACAGCAGTTTGCG
>JAAHGR010000189.1 GCA_010672425.1 Symploca sp. SIO2E6 | reverse complement strand
AGCCCTCTGCCTTGGAGCCTTAGGCTTGTGTTGATTCAATTCTTTAATCCAAAATCTAAATAAATCTAAAATCTAAAATCTAAAATCTAAAATAGTTTCTCAAGAGTAATGAGTAATGAGTAATGAGTATTAAGGGGACATCAGCCCCAAAAAGAAGAGAAGAAACTAGTCAGCTTCCTTTAGAACCTTCTGGTGAAATTTTTTCATTGGGACTGCCCTCTGCCTTCTGCCCTCTGCCTTCTGCCCTCTGCCTTTTGCCTTATTCCCAACATAGCGGGGGTGGCTAACCCGGATTGGCCATCAGTTGTCTTGGCATTCATCTGAGCAAATGGAATAACTGGTGATTTGTACCAACTTTCCCCCTGTACTAAGGTATGGACTTGCCAATCAGCTGAAGTTTGCGGATAATCGCTGCGGTAATGTCCTCCTCGGCTTTCAGTGCGCCAAGCAGCACTTTTGAGGATTAAGTAGGCAATATCGAGCAGATTGAGGGTTTCGGCACAAGTTCGGAGTTGCTGTTGAGCATTGGCTGAGGTTAACTGTACTGTTTGATTAGGTGTAAGATTAAGTAGGTATTGAGTTACTGCTAAAGCTGCTAATTGACAACGCCAAGAACTAACCTGTGCGATCGCATCCTCTAATGCTTCTTGGGAACGACAAATGCCTGCACTGTGCCACATTAGTTGGGGTAAATGTTGTTGCACTGAGGTAAGCAACTCCATTTCTGTCTCCCAGTCTCCTGACTCAGTGATGAAAGAAGCAGACTCTTCAGGTGTCAAATGAGGTTCAATTTCCAGCCGTGAGAGTTCAGCGGCAAACACTATGCATTCTAGTAAAGAATTACTTGCTAAACGATTGGCACCGTGAACCCCGGTACTTGCAGTCTCGCCAATGGCATATAATCCCTTAATGGAAGTTTCACTATGTACATCGGTAATAATGCCTCCCATCCAGTAGTGAGCCGCTGGAGCCACGGGAATCGGTTCAGTAAAAACATCAATACCCCACTGTTGACAAACTTTGATGATATTGGGGAAACGGTGGCTAATTTGCTCCGGGGAAATGGAGTCCAAGTCTAAGTAGACACAATAGGGCTCTGGTGCTGTTTGCTCTAAGTGGCGAAAAATTGCCCGACTGACCACATCTCTTGGTGCTAGTTCCCCATCAGAATGATAATTAAAAGCAAAACGCTGTCCTCTATAGTCTACTAAATAGGCCCCTTCTCCTCTAACTGCTTCACTAATCAAAAAACGAGGTGCTCCTGGTTTGGTTAAAGCAGTGGGATGAAATTGGAAAAATTCTAAATCCCTGACTACGGCTCCCCCACGCCAAGCCAGTGCCACTCCGTCTCCGGTACTTACTGCTGGATTAGTAGTTTGGGAAAATACTTGACCCCCTCCACCAGTTGCTAAGATAACTGCAGATGCTCTAATCCAGCTAATTTGTTCTTGGTAAAGTATACTAATCCCCTGACAATGACCAGTGACATCATTAAGCCACAAACTCAAAGCCAATGCTGGGGAAATTACTTGGATATTGGGACGGTGCAAGACTTGGTCGATGAGAGTATCAACGATGGCTCTTCCTGTGGTATCAGCAGAATGGAGAACACGAGGACGAGAGTGAGCCGCCTCTAGAGTCATAGCTAGCTTTTCCCCTTGGCGATCGAAGGCTACTCCCATATCTACGAGAGACTTAATCGCAGCAGAGGCATTCTCCACTAAAAACTTTACTGTTTCTGGTTCACAAAGACCAGCACCAGCCTTGAGGGTATCAGCAAAATGTAACTCTGGTGTATCTGAGGGGTCAATGGCAGCAGCAATGCCTCCTTGCGCCCAGCTACTTGAGCCAGTTTTGAGGGTATCTTTGGTAATTAAGCCCACTTGTAAATGAGTTGGTAAGCACAGAGCAGCATAGAGTCCTGCTGCACCACTACCTATTACCAGAATATCGAACTGGGGGGGAATTTTTGGAGATGCCATTAAGCTGCCACACATCTAGTTTTTTAACCCGAGCTAGGTTATATTTATGAGTTTAGTCTCCAAATTATACAATTTAAATGTGTTATAGCTTACTCTTGAGAAAGAAGGCAATAGGCAACAGGCAACAGACAACAGTGAAGAGAATTCTTTCTTACATTCAATTGGGGCACCATTTGCTCCTGGGGAGCTCTTAAGAAACAAGGGTGTAGGGTTTAGGGTGTGGGGTGTGGGACAGGCACTTGAAGGTATCACAGAACTCAAGATACTGGTGGAAAGGCAAGCCCAAACTGCGGAGAGGCAAGCACTCACTATTGATAGACAGTCACTATCCATTGACCGATTATCAATGATGCTGGAGAGAGCTTTAGGCCAAAACACCTAATATCAAGTTCGGTAGAATACTTACACTTTGGTTGCAACAAGGCTCCAACCCACCCCTAACCCCTCCCAAGAGGGGAACCGGAAACAGGAGGCTCCAAGGGAAGGAAGAAGGTTGCAAGGTAGAAGAGAATTATAAGTGATTATCCTTTCCTTGATATAAGACATTTAAGCATTTAAACGCCTGGATATTTAAACGCTTAGATCAAGTTCGGACAAGGCGAAAACCTAGGGTTTGTGTCACCAGACGCAACCTGCCCTTAAAACCCTTGTTGTGTAAAGGATATTGATGTGGCTCAAGAACCATCGATTATTCTGAACCAAGATTTAGAGGTACAGAGTTTGAACAACTTAACTATGTCATATTTGCTACTCCCGCAAAATTAGAACCTATGCACCCTAGTGAGATAATGGCCAGACTGATTACCCATATCAACCAAATTCTCTTCTGTCAAAGGCTTGGACAAATTGTGATATTGTACTTTTAAAAGCAGATTTGGTATCATTACTCATCTTATGGAACAGGCTTGGGTGCCTGTCCCAACCTCCATCAAAATCTACTGCACTGTCACTACTTCCTCTACACTCTCATTAGCTAATCGATCAACTGCTCGTAAAGCATAAGTGCCTGACGGGACTTTAGCTGTTGTCGTTGCACTATTTAATACTTGTACAAGCCCCCATTGATTACCAGTTTGCCGATACAATGCCCAAGAGCGAACATCTCCACTATTATCCGGAAACCAGCTAATTACACCGGAATTAACCTGTACTCCTGTGGGTGGTGCAGGGGGTTGATCATCCAACCAAGGCATAGCCGGGGGTAAAGCAGGGGTAGGATAAACCGAACTTTTGAACACATCATTAATACCTTTTACATTATCTCGAAAAGCCTTCATGCTAAAAAAGATATTGCCCAAGGAAAATTGATTTGCTGGTTGAGGAGATTCACTTTCTGGCTGACGAGAAATCTTAACTTGTCTGACTAATTCCGATACTGACCAATCGGGTTGGGACAATTTATATAAAGCGTTGCCAGCATAAATATGACGCTGTTGTGGGTTGTTTTGCAACCACCAATTGAGCAAAACTGGATAACTTTGTGCAGGGGGATCGATACGCCAATAAAGTTGTGGAACTAAATAATCTACCCAACCTTTTTCTAACCATAATTTCACATCAGCATACAATCCCTCGTATTGATCGAAACCCTTAATCTCAGGAGGATCTCCAGGACGATAAATGCCAAAGGGACTGATCCCAAATTTGACATAGGGTTTCTCCGCGTGAATACTTTGGTAGAGACGCTCAACTAAATCATTGACATTCTGTCGTCGCCAGTCGGATAAGGAGAGAGTACCACCAGATACTTGGTAAGCACTATAGGTTTGGGCATCGGGGAAGTCTACATCTTTTTGAGGATAGGGGTAGAAATAATCATCAAAGTGAATAGCATCGATGTCATAACGACGCACCACATCCATAATAGTGTTGAAAGTTTGGTCTTGAATTACCTTGGCTCCTGGATCCATCCACACAGTGTTGCCGTATGGATAGGCATATTGAGGATATTTAACCGCCATGTGATTGGAAGCAAAAGAACCATCCTTATTACCGATTTGAGCGCGATAGGGGTTGAACCAAGCATGGAGTTCAATATTGCGCTTGTGACTTTCCGCGATCGCGAAGGCTAAGGGGTCATAATAGGGTTGAGGTGGGGTACCTTGTTTTCCCGTTAGCCAACCACTCCAAGGTTCGTTTGAGGAATTATAAAAGGCGTCTCCATTAGGTCGAACTTGTAAGACCAAAGCATTCAGGTTGAGTTCCTGCATCCGGTTGAGGATGTTAAGTAATTCTGTCTTTTGTTGCGCGACAGGTAAACCCCGTTGGGAAGGCCAATCAATATTGTGTACCGAAGCCACCCAGACTCCCCGAAATTCTCGAGGGGAAAACGTGGCAGCTGTCATTTTGTCCATGGTAGTGAGGAGCAATGTCAGGCTGAATAAGCCAGTCCAGAGGAGGTATTTGAGGCGTAAGGGAATACTCTTGAGGATTTTAAGGGTATCCCTTAAGAAAGACTGTTGCATGAGATCTTAGATTTTAGATTTTAGATCTTAGATTTTAGATTGAATTAAGACAAGATTTGTTTCTTCTATTCGTAAATGATGGGGAATTGGGAATTGGGAATTGGGAATTGGGAATTGAGAGAAGCCTTGCAGCCTTGCAGCCTTGCAGCCTCCTGCCTCCTGCCTTGCAGCCTCCTGCCTCCTAACGCCTACCACCTCCATTACGCCAGATAGCATCAGCAACCAAGCAAACATCTCGCATTTCGAGGACATCGTGAACTCGGAGAAGATCAGCACCCGCCGCGATGGCGCTACAACAGGCAGCAGCAGTACCCCAAACTCTGTCTTTGGGGTGAGGTTGATTGAGGATGTGACCAATAACACCTTTCCGCGACACCCCAACCAAAAGAGGAACATCCAAAGCCTGAAAAGTTGACAGTTGTCTGAGAATTGACAAATTTTGCTCCCAGGTTTTGGCAAAACCAATACCAGGATCAATAATTATATGCGATCGCTCGATTCCCGCAGCTAGAGCAGCAGCAATTCTACCCTCTAGAAACTGGTAAATTTCACCAATTAAGTCTTGATAGTCTGTAAGTAGTTGCATCGTTTCGGGTGTTCCCCGCAGATGCATCAACACAATAGGAACCTGCAACTGGGCAACTACTGATAACATTTCCGGGTCAAAAGTACCTCCAGAAATATCATTGACCAGATTCACACCGGCTGCCACTGCTTTTTGTGCAACGGATGCTCTAGTAGTATCAACAGAAATCGGCACATTCAATGATGAGCGTACCGCTGCCACCACCGGTAGCACCCGCTGAAGTTCTTCAGCTTCAGAAACTGGCTCTGCACCGGGTCGAGTCGATTGACCACCAATATCAATCATATCAGCACCAGCATCCACCAACCTTTGGGCTTGCTCCAAAGCAGCAGCAGGTGTATTAAACTCCCCTCCATCACTAAAACTATCTGGCGTCACATTTAAGACACCCATCAGATAAGTGCGCTTTCCCCAGTGGAAAAAGCTTTCCCCAATTGTTAGGTGTTGTTTGTTCTTTGTCATTATTGTTAAAGGTAACAGGGAACAGGGAACTCCAAGGCGGTTTTGCTGCTTGTTGAGAATAATGCCAAAAAGACCAACAACAAACAACAAATAACAAATAACAAACAACAAACAACAACTATTGGTAATTCACAATCCGCGCAAAGCTCTCAGGTTTCAGACTGGCTCCTCCCACCAGCACACCATCAATTTCTGGTTGAGCCATAATTTCGTCTATATTGTTTGGTTTGACTGAACCACCGTATTGAATGGGAACGTCTTCTACTTCCAGCTGGTTGCGAATGATACCAATCACCCGATTGGCTTCCAATGCCTCGCAGGTTTCGCCAGTACCAATTGCCCAGATGGGTTCGTAGGCAATCACCAACTGCTCTTGCTTAACATCCACCAGATCTTGCTTCAATTGATTAATAATAATCGATTCCGTCTCACCAGCATCCCGCTGTTGCTTGGTTTCTCCGACGCAAAGAATCGGAAGCAATTCATGACGCTGCGCCGCTAACAAGCGCTTGTTGACTGTTTCGTCAGTTTCTCCAAAATATTGACGCCGTTCACTGTGGCCAACAATCACGTAACGGACATTGAGTTCCTTAAGCATAGCACCAGCGATTTCACCAGTGTAGGCTCCGCTATCCTCCCAGTGAATATTCTGAGCACCCAGTTGTACACGGCTATTATGAAGACTCTTAGACATCACGTCCAAAGATGTAAAGGGGGCACACAGCACTATTCCCCTTCCTTCAGGGGTTTGTTCCAGTTGAGGCAAAAACCCTTGCAAAAACTCAGAGGACTCCTCTTGAGTCTTGTACATTTTCCAGTTACCAGCAATAACAATTTTTCGCACAGTTTAACAAGTTAATCTCCAAACCTTAATGCATCCTTTAGTTTAAAGCTTTAAGGGGCAATTGGGGAGATGGGAAGATGGGGGGATGGGAGGATGGGGAGGACAAGGGAGATCAGGAAGACAAGGGAGACAAGGAAGAAATTCTCCATTCCCAATTCTCCATTCCCAATTCCCAATTCCCAATTCTCCATTCTCAAATGTTATAGAATAGCGCTTGCTGCCTCATTCTGTGAAAATCTCCCAAGGGAGGGCGACCCCATGAATCAACTCAACAACGCCTTCACTATTTTTTTGAGTTTGCTGGTGGAGGCCATGCCTTTTTTATTACTGGGAGTTTTACTGTCCAGTTTACTGCTGTTTTTTGTCGATGAGCGTAAGCTTCTGGCTGCCATGCCACACAATCCCCTACTGGCATCGATCTTTGGCAGTAGTATCGGCTTTTTATTCCCAGTGTGTGAATGTGGTAATGTGCCAGTGGCACGGCGTCTGCTCCTCCAGGGGGCACCAGCTTCCATGGCAGTTGGGTTTTTGCTGGCAGCGCCAACGATTAATCCAGTGGTGATTTGGTCTACCTGGGTGGCATTTCGAGATCAACCAGAAATCGTCTGGCTGCGAGTGTTGTTTTCCTTCAGCATTGCGGTAATCATTGGCTGGGTTTTTAGCAGCCAGAAAGATTTGCGTCCTCTGCTACAAAAAAGGATGACTCGGCTGCTCAGGCAATCTCCCCCCAGTAAACCAAGAGCTTGGGCTACTGACCCTACCCAGAAAGAGCAAGCCTCCGTTTTACTACAATCTGGCTCATTTTTACTTAGTCAATCAGGAGCACCTCTGCGGCTAGATACGGATGCTTTACAAACATCGATCACTACTGCCAAGCCAAATAAACGGGTATCCTATAAACTGCGTCTGTTCCTAGATAATACCGTACAGGAATTCTTAGAATTAGGAGGAGTACTAGTTTTAGGTAGTGCGATCGCGTCAGTAATTCAAGTCGGTGTGCCCCGGGACATTATCCTCAGCTTAGGTCAAGGACCAGTGACTTCAATTTTAGCAATGATGTTGTTGGCAGCGGTAGTATCTATTTGTTCTACCGTAGATTCTTTCTTGGCTCTCGCCTTTGCCTCCACTTTCACCAGTGGCTCTTTGTTGGCATTTTTGGTATTTGGTCCAATGATTGATATCAAAGCGATCGGCTTAATGTTATCTGTATTTAAGTGGAGGGCAATATTGTACTTGTTTGCTCTAGCAGCTCAGTTAACCTTTTTGTTAACTTTGTTTGTTAATTTGAAGATTAGTTAGTGCTTTGGAGGCAGGAGGCAAAAGGCAGGAGGCAAAAGGCAGGAGGCAGGAGGCTGCAAGGCTCTGAGGGAAGAAAGCTTGTACAGTAAGCTTTTTATCTTTAACAACAAACAACCAACAACCAACAACAAACAACAAACGACAAACAACCAACAACCAACAACCAACAACCAACAACAAACAACAAACGACAAAAAATGAAGTCACGACTCCCTCGGACATTATTCTTACCCTTATTAGACATCTTTACCCTAGGAGTTTGGGGTATTGTCTTACTGAAGTATTGGCAGTCGGGTGAATTAAACCTGCTGATTCATCCCCATTACTTTGGATTAATTGTTGCCACAGGCTTAGCCCTATTGAGTATTGCAGCTTGGAAAATGTTATGGTTACTCAAGAGATGGCGTCAACAGACATCAGGTAAATCTGCTACTATGTCGGCGATTCAACACCTCAGTCTGTTTCCTCCTGGTTGGAGTAGTAGCTTGCTCTTAAGCATTGCCATTCTAGGGTTAATTGTAAAGCCTAAAGTATTTGCCAGTGATACAGCAATACAGCGAGGTATCATGGAATCAGTTACTGTAACTAGATTACAACCTCAGGCTTTTACACCCCAGAGCAAACCCGAAGAGCGATCGCTGATTGATTGGGTAAGGACTCTCAACATTTATCCTGAACCCGACAGCTACACAGGTCAACCAGTCAAAGTGACAGGCTTTGTTATCCATCCACCAAAACTATCTTCTAAATACCTCTTAATTTCCCGTTTTATTATTACTTGCTGTGCTGCTGATGCCTATCCAGTAGGACTACCAGTGAAACTCAAGGTCAATAAGGATAAATATCCAGTTGATACCTGGATTGAAGTTGAAGGTAAAATGATTACTGAAAACCTAGAGGGAGAACGGCAGTTGACGATTGAGGCAAGTTCAGTCACCAAAATTGACAAACCAGATAATCCCTATAATTACTAGAAACCGGGTTTCTTGAAAAATCTCAACTAGGATACCAAAATTATCGCAGAAACCCGGTTTCTTCTGCGGTTAGGGTGAGGATGCTAGAAACCGGGTTTCTTGCTAAATCTCAACCAGGATGCCAAAATTATCACAGAAACCCGGTTTCTTCTGCGGTTAGGGTGAGGATGCTAGAAACCGGGTTTCTTGCTAAATCTCAACCAGGATGCCAAAATTATCACAGAAACCCGGTTTCTTCTGCGGTTAGGGTGAGAATGCTAGAAACCGGGTTTCTTGCTAAATCTCAACCAGGATGCCAAAATTATCACAGAAACCCGGTTTCTTAGGTTTCTTGGGTTTATTAAGTTTCAGTCTATTCTTCAAAAGTTAAATTATCGATTAATCGATCGCTTGTTAAATCCTCTAAAAAGTAACGATAAGCATCTGCTGAGGGAAACTGTGATCGCACTCCATCTATTTGAGGTAAACTACCTTGTCGCAAATCAATATATTCTTGATAACTCGAAAACTCCCAATCCTCTGCTTTTTTGACTAAACTCGCCTGAACCGGATTTAAGTGAATATAGCGAGTGAGATGTAATAAATATTCTTCTTGCTCAACATGAATTGCCTGAAAGCGTCCCTGAAACAGTGAACCGACCCTTTGATAGCGTTTATTGATAGCCTTAGCATAGGAAAGAGAAAATGCCTGCATCAATTTAGAAAAACGCTCTGTTTTCAAGTAAACTAATAAATGATAGTGATTCGGCATCAAACAGTAAGCAACAATATCGACATGATGAGCGATGAGATGTTTTCTTAATAGTTGTAAAAAATAAATAGGGCTTGCTGCATAAGTGTGTAAGCTATGCCAGACAACCGTTTCAATCATTAAAAAGTCAATAAGAGTGCAAGGAAATCTGGTAAAATAGCTCAAAATCCTTGCACAGAATCGGGAAAATGTACCGAAAAGTGGAATCAATCCCCAGTTCACCAGAAGATTTTGAGTTTCCCTTGGAGGAAAAGTTATCACAGGATAACAGATGGGTAGTCATGGCATCCCTGGTACCATGGTCAGAATTTGAAGAAGAATATGCAAAAAACTTTGCTGAAGATATGGGAGCACCAGCACTACCATTTAGGATGGCATTGGGGGCATTAATAATTAAAGAGAAATTAGGAATAAGTGATAGGGAAACAGTAGAGCAGATAAAGGAAAACCCATATTTACAATATTTTATAGGTGGAAGGGAATATAGAAACGAAGCACCATTTGATGCTTAACTATTGGTAAGATTTAGGGAAAGGATAGCAGCTTCTTTAGTCAACCAAGTAAATGAAAAAATGGTAGAAGAAGCCCTAAAAAAAAAAGACAATGAAGTAGAAGAAGAAAAAGGAGAAAATGAAGGAGAAGAAAAAAGCGAATCGGCAAATAGAGGACAATTACTATCAGATGCAAGCTGTGTGCCAGGAGACATTAGGTATCCGAATGATTTAGGAATATTAAATGAAGCAAGAGTTGGTAGTGAAGAAATAATAGATACTCTTTACGAAGTGGTGAGAGAAAAAGTAAAGAAAAAGCCAAAAACGTATAGAAATCTGGCAAGGAAAGATTACTTGAAAGTGGCAAAAAAAAGAAAGCCAAGAACAAAACAAAGAAAAAAAGCAATTAAAAAACAACTACAATATTTGAAAAGGAACCTGGGGCACATAGAGCAGCTAATGCAAGCAGGGGCGTCGCTTGAGGGATTGAGAGCTGCTCAATATAAGAGGTTACTAGTAATTACTGAAGTCTACCGTCAGCAACAAGTAATGTATCAGAATAAAAGCCAGAGAATTGATGACAGAATAGTAAGTATAAGCCAACCTCATATTCGTCCAATTGTGAGAGGTAAAGCCGGAACATCAGTAGAATTTGGAGCAAAAATATCGGTAAGTTGTCTAGATGAATATGCGTTTGTATACCGTATAAGTTGGGATAACTTCAATGAATCAGTAGATTTAAAAGACCAAATCGAAGCTTATAAAAGCTACACAGGATTTTATCCAGAATCAGTGCATGTAGATAAAATTTATAGGACTCGAGACAACAGAGCGTATTGTAAAGAAAGAGGAATAAGAATGAGTAGTCCACGTTTGGGAAGACCACCAAAAAATGTCAATCCATCACAGAAAAAGCAAGATTTAGAAGACGAAAGAATTCGTAATCGTATTGAAGGAAAGTTTGGCACGAGTAAGCGAAGATATGGTTTAAATCGAGTGATGGCTAAACTTCCTCATACTTCGGAAACAGTCATTGCCATTACGTTTTTAGTAATGAATCTAGAAACCCTGCTACGGCAGGTTTTTTGTACCAAGTTGTCGTACTTTTTAGAAAATTACACTTTTTTGGCGGCAAATATTAATTATGATTATGAATGGACAATTTTTAACAAGAATAGCCAATTATTACTCCATAATCAAATAACCAAATAACCTATCAGTTGTTTTTGACTGACTTATTCAGCAGACCCTAAATATAGTTGTCTCGCTCAAAAAAGATCAACTGACGATTATTTCCTCGGTTATAAACATGGTAATAATTACCTGTTTGGAAGATAACTTGGCGACGTGGCATATTTGGGGTTGGTTAGAAAATGGTTAGGGTGAGGATGCCAGAAACCGGGTTTCTTGGTAAATCTCAACTAGGATGCCAAAATTATTGCAGAAACCCGGTTTCTTCTGCGGTTAGGAGGAGAGATACCAGAAACCGGGTTTCTTGGTAAATCTCGACTAGGATACCAAAATTATGAAACCCGGTTTCTTCTATGGTTAGGGTGAGGATACCAGAAACCGGGTTTCTTGGTAAATCTCAACTAGGATGCCAAAATTATGAAACCCGGTTTCTTCTATGGTTAGGGTGAGGATACCAGAAACCGGGTTTCTTGGTAAATCTCAACTAGAGCGTCGGTCCAGTAGAAGTCCTTGACAAATGAGACAAAATATACATCCTGTAGGGGCGAAGCATTCGCACCAATCAATGGTAAGCAATCGCGATAAATTACCCTGCGAATGCTTCGCCCTAA